>NZ_JXMW01000005.1 GCF_002072215.1 Methanobrevibacter arboriphilus JCM 13429 = DSM 1125 | reverse complement strand
TTGTTGGTTATGTTGGTAATGGCTCTGATATTTTGACTGTTAGTGTTGATGGTAATGTTTATGATGATGTTATTATTAATTCTACTGGTGGTTGGAGTCTTAATTACACAACTAATCGCACAGGAAACATAACTGTTAGTGTTAATTATGCTGGTAATGATAATTATACTAGTTTTACTAATGCAAGTAGTTTTACTGTGATTTTGAATGATACTAATTCGAGTATCATTGTTAATCCTGAAACTGTAAGTATTGGTGATAATGTTACTATTTCTGGTGAGCTTGTTGGTTATGTTGGTAATGGCTCTGATATTTTGACTGTTAGTGTTGATGGTAATGTTTATAGTGATGTTATTATTAATTCTACTGGTGGTTGGAGTCTTAATTATACAACTAACTGCACAGGAAACATAAATGTCACTGTTACTTATGCTGGTAATGATAATTACACTAGTTTTACCAATAATACTAACTTCAATGTTACTAAGTTAGCTACATATTCTAGTATTGATATTTCAGGTGATTTTAGAGTAGGGAAAACTACTGTTATAAGTGGTGTTCTTCTCGATGAGGAAGGTAATACAATGGCTGATAGTGAATTAGAAATTACTATTGATGGTAAAAAACATTTAGTGAAAACTAATTCCAATGGTTACTGGTATTTAACTTATAAACCTGAAAATACTGGAAAAACTACAGTTGTACTTAATTTCAATGGTGATGCTAAATATTTAGGTTTTACTAACAGCACTAGTTTTGATGTTAAAAAAGGTGAAAGCTTTGTTAATGTTACTGTTAATGAAAATAAGAATGGTTCTGTTGATTTGATTGTTAAAGTAGTTGATGAAGATGGTGATACCATACCAGATTATAAAGTTGATGTTGAATTAGATGGTAAATACATAGGATCTGTGATAACAGACTCTGATGGAGTTGGAATATTCCATATACCCAATTCTAAACTTACACCTGGTAAACATAAGATTACAGCTTTATCTGACAATGAAAATTACTTTAGTAATCTAGCATTTGCTGAATTTGAAACCAAAAACAACAATAACACCAACAACACTAATAATACTAATAATACTAACAATACTAATAAAACTAATAGTACTAATGGTAATGGCAATAAAACAAGCGATAATCCAGTAGCAATAGCTACTATGAAAAAAACAGGAATACCAATAATAGCTATTATACTAGTATTGATAAGTATATTTGGAATCAGCTTAAGAAGAAAACAATAATTAAAAATTTTTTTTTTTTAGGAGGGCTTATTTTATTTTTTCCTCCATACTTTTTTTTTTTTATCTTGGAATTCTTTTAAAACTCATTTTATATTTTAAATTTTTTTAAATTCTCATATGTTTTACAAAAAACTTATTTAAGAGTTGAAACATAAATATAAACCAATGTTTAATAGAGATAATGAAAAAATCATTAATGAAAATATAATTCTAAAGGGAAGACCTAATTTCTTTCTTAGCTGTAAGAAGGTTTTTGTTTTATTAATAATTTTAGGAGCTGTTTCCTATATATCTCCTATTGTGATTGATTATATAACCCAAATGCAAGTTCAATTACTTAGATTTGTTGAGCTTCCATTGATACAAGCAGCTACAATAATTACATTCATAATTATATTTTCTATTATTATATGGATTATTTGGACATTAATATCTTGGACAGTAAAGGAATATGTTATTACTGATCAGAGAGTTACATATAAATCAGGAGTATTATTTCAAAAAACTATGCATATGCCTTATTCTAAAATTCAGGATATTGTCATATCTCAAGGAATTTTAGGAAGAATCGTATCTGTTGGAACAGTTACAGCATATAGTGGATATGATGAATCTAAATTAGAAATTAGTAATGTTAGTAATCCTAAATTGGTTGAAGAAACCATTTTTTCTGAAATAAACAAGCTACATTCTTATCCTAATCATTCTATAGGACAAGATGATTTTATTAGAGGTCCTAATTTTAATAATAATGGTTTTCAAAGAGATAATAATTATCAAAATAATCATATTTATGATAATAATGTAAACCCTGATTATAATAATTATAATTCTAATTATAACCCTAATTATAATCCTAATTTACCTAATAATAATTATAATAATAATTATAATAATCATAATAGCTCTGATAACTATGATGATGATATTGATAATTTAAACAATCCTTCTCAACAAAATTATAGGGATGTGGATAATCATAATAATAATGAAGGATATTATCAATATAAAGAGGGTGCTAATGGAAATTATAATAAAAAGATTAAGTCAAGTAGAAGAAGATATATGTCTTCTGATGAAAACCAACAACCTAAAAGAACATATGTTCCACTTAATAATAATGATTTTCCATTTCTTAAGAAAGATAATCAATATTCTAAAGAATATTCTGATAATGAGAATTTTAATAAAGATTTAAACAAGCCTATTTATAATGATAATCATAATGTAGATAAATTCATAGAGAACCCTGAGGAATATAAAAACTCTCCGAATTTTAATAAAAACAGTGAAAAAGATAATAATGAACCTATCAATAATGACTCTATCCCTAATGAATATTCTAGAGATACCTCCTATAATAAGGATAATAAGGATAATATTGATTCATATGATGATAATGAATATTTTGACCAAACTATGAATCGTGCTATTAATGATATTAATGATGGATTGAAATTTAGGCATAATGATGAAAATTCTCCTAATAATAATCATAATCAAGAAGATGCTCAAAAATATAACAAAGAACAAAATCAAGAGTATGATAAAGATTATAACAGAGAATATAATAAACAAGATTACAATCAAGATTACAACCAAAAACACAATCAAAAACACAATCCAGAATACAATCCAGAATACAATTCAGAACGCAATCCAGAATATGAGTATGATCAAAATCATGACCATAACCATTCTCATGAATATAATCAAAAGAACCTACAAAATTATTCTAATCAGATGGATGATAAAGATTCGAATAATAGATATGATGATATTAATAATGTGAATCAATTTAATAAATATAATAAAAAAGAAACTCCAACTTCCCATAATATTCAATTTGATCCTCGTAATAACCAATATCATAAACCTAACTCTAATTTTAATAACCAATACCCTGATTATAATCGAAATTTAAATAATAATAATTATAATAATAGTAATAATAATAGTAATAATAATTTTAATAATAATTCTAATCAGGATTCAAATCATCAACATAATCCGAATAACCAAAATAATAAATATAATTATCGAGATAATTATAATAATCAGAATAATCATAATCAAATTAACCAAAATCAACATAATCCTGGTAATTGGGATAATAAAAATAATCAAGTGAATGATAGAAATATTTCTGAAAATAATAAGTATAATCAAGATAGCCAGAATAAGCAGATGAATAATGAAAATAAAGAAATTTCTGTTATAGAAAGACACTTTAGAAAGTTCAAAAAATAGTGTGTGTATTGATGAGTTTTGACTATGATGTGGCTATTGTAGGTGGAGGGCCTATTGGTTCAACTTTAGCTTATAAAATAGCTAAAGAAGGGTATAAAGTAGCTATTTTAGATAAAAAAAAGGAAATTGGAATTCCTTTACAATGTGCTGGTATTGTTAGTAAAAATTTGATGGATGTAAATGAAATTCCAGATAATTTAATATTAAATAGTGTTAAAGGTGCATACTTACATTCTTCTAATAATACTTTAAAAGTGGAAAAAAATCATACAGAGGCATTTATAATTGATCGAATAGCTTATGACAAGTTTTTAGCTGAAAGAGCTGTTAATAACGGTGTTAAATTTTTTAATCAATATAAGGTTACATATATTGATTCTGAAAATGGTATAATCAGATGTCAAAACAATATGGAAGTTTCTGCGAAAGTTATAGTTGGTGCAGATGGGTCTAAATCATTTGTTTCTAGCTTACTTAATGAAAAATTTAATTATTTCAATGCATCTCAATATCTCGTGGAAATCAATACTTCTTCTAGAGCTAATATAATTGATACTAATGCTGTTGAATTTGTTGATCTTTTTGCTATTTCTAAAATTTTACCAGGATTTTTATGGTGTATTCCAACATCAGATTCAAGTTTTAGAGTAGGTTTGTTTTCAAACAATTCATACAAGGATCAAAAAGAAATATTAAATTCTTTTTTAGCTACTGATGAAAGATTTAAAGAATCTTCTATAATTGAAAAATATCATGGTAAGATACCTATTTTTGATAAAAATAAGAAAATTGTAAAGGACAGGATATTACTCATTGGAGATGCTGCATCTCAATTAAAGCCTACTACTGGTGGAGGACTTGTTATTGGCTTTGATACAACTAATTTAGCTAAAGATGCAATTATAAAATCTTTGGATAATGATAATATTAATTTTTTAAAAGATTATGAACAGAATTTTAAAAAGAAGTATGCTAAAGAGCTTAATTATCAGATAAGAGTCCAAAAAACTCTTGAAAATCTTTCTGATAATGATTTAGATTATATGTTCACTAAGTTGAAAGAGAAAAACGCTGAGGAAATTATATCTAAATATGGTGATATGGATAAACAATCGATTCTTGTAAAAGAATTTATAAAAAGAGGTTTAATTTTTTCAATTATTCCTAAAGTTTTCTTTAGGAAGCTTATATCAATTTGGAGTTTATAAACTCTTTTAATTATTTAAATTCACATATTTAAAAATTTATTTAAAAATCTATTTAAAAATTTATTTAACAATTTATTTAAAAATTCGTCTATATTTACATTTAATTAAGTATATAATAACTTAAACTATTCCAATATCTATTTAGAGGATTGAAGAGGATTGATTATTATGAAAACTAAAAAAAAGATTGCTTGGGCAGTAACTGGTGCTGGAGAAAAGATTGAGAAAACGTATGAAACAATGGTTGATATTCAGGAAAAGTATGGTGATAAAGTTGAAATTAGGGTTTTTGTTTCTAATGCTGGTAAACAAGTTTTAAAGTTTTATAGACTTTTTAAAAAGCTTAAAGAAAATTTTGAGTATGTTTCATTTGAAGTTAATTCTAATTCTCCTTTTTTAGCTGGGGATGTTCAGTTACATAAATATGAGTTTTTACTTGTTGCTCCTTGTACTTCTAACACAGTAGCTAAACTAGCAAGTAGGATTGGTGATACAATGATTACAAATGCAGTAATTATGGGTCAAAAATCACAAGTTCCAGTTTATATAATGCCAGTTGATTTTAAAGAAGGAGTAACTGTAACTAAAATTCCTAATGGTAATGATCTTATTCTTGAATTAACGAAAGAGGATATTGATTGTGTTAGAAAAATTTCAAATATGAATAATACTTTTGTATTTGAAGATACTGATGAGATTTACAATATTTTTTAAAGAGAAATTTTAAGTAGTAATATTTTTTTATACTACTTTTTTAATTAGTTTTGCCTTTATTTATTATTATTTTTTATTTATTTTTAATTAGTTTTGCCTTTATTTGTTTTTATTTTTTATTTATTTTTAATTAGTTTTGCCTTTATTTGTTTTTATTTTTTATTTTTTTATAATTCTTTTTTAACAACTACATCCATTTGGGATATCATCATCATAATCTTTTTTTAGCTCTTGTAATGTAACTGACAGAAAGGAGTATTCGAATCCTGCTTCGTCAATTTGTTTTAAAAGTGGGGCAACACCTTTAAAATAACAATCAACATCTCCAGTTTCACCAATATTGTATTTTATTGCTTCTGATGCTTTCATACCTTCAAAAAAATGTTTTATTTGATCCATGTCTTCATTTGGAGTTCTAAAATTGACAGTTAATATTCCTCCCTGTCTTGCTTTAAGACCTACATATTTTTGAAGAACATTTATCTTTTCACCAGAGTCTTTCTTAAAAATGACATTATCAGCTATTTCGGACATAATTTCACCTTATTTTATTTTCATGTATTTTAATATAATTTTGATTACAGTTTTGTAAGTTATTGTTAATTAAATTTTCTTATTTTCTAACTATACTAAATTTTTACAATTTTATTAGAAATATTCAACTGTTAATATTTATCTATTCATCTATTACAAATAGTGATAATATTTATATTCTTTAAAAAATATAATGTTTATTGTTAAAAACTTATTATCATAGAATAAAATAAATTTTTAAAATGTTTTTTATTTTAAAAATTATTCATGAAATTAATAGACAATAAAATATAAAATATCATAGATTAATAATTATCTGTTCATTAAATTAGAGGAATGGTGTTAATTTGAATGAAACTATTAAAGATATTGGTGCTAGAGTAAAAGAACTTAGGAATTTATCTGATTTTACTACTAAAGAGATGGCTGATGTATGTAATGTAAGTGAAGATGAATATATTAGCTATGAAAATGGTGAAAAAGATATTCCTGCAAGTGTTTTATATGAAATAGCTCATAAGTTTAAAGTTGATATGGGTCTACTTTTGACTGGTGAAGAAACAAGAATGCATATCTTCAATGTTACTAGGAAAAATGAAGGAGTTTCTGTAGAGCGTAGAAAACAATATAAATATGAAAATCTCGCTGAAAAATTTATTCATAAGAAAGGTGAGACTTTTATTGTAACCGTTGAACCAAAAGACATTACCGCTGCTGAACCTTCTAAAAATACCCATCCTGGTCAAGAGTTTAATTATATCTTAGAAGGGTCTTTAAAATTATATATTCATGATAATGAAATTATTTTAAATGAAGGAGACTCTATCTTTTTTGATTCAAATTATGAACATGCAATGAAAGCATTAAATGATAAACCTGCTAGATTTTTGGCTGTAATATTATAGTATGTTATTATTAATTATTTTTAGTTGATATATTAGTATATTATTTAATACTCTGTGTAATATTATTTATCATTATATAATTACTATTTAATATTATACAAATATTATACTATTTTGTACTAATATTATACTATTATTATAATATTATTTGATTCTATAGCAATTTTATTCAATATAATATTATTATTCTATATTATACCAATGATATTTAATATTATGTAAATATTATATGAATATCAAATAAGCATTATTTAAATATTATTTGATATATAATAAAATTATTTAATATATAACAAAATTATGTGATATATAATATAATTATTTGATATTATGTTTAATTCATTAGTTTTTAGTCTTTAATATTTAAGATTTAATTATTTGACTTGTTATATGATTATATATTATTGGTTTTCATATATAATTAGCATTTATATATGATTAGTTTGTTTAAATGATTAATTTTCATCTGATTTATTATAAAATAAAAATTGTTAAAATAAATATTATTTATAGATAATTTTTTATTATTTATAGGTAATTTTCTAAATATTATTAAAAAATTATTAAAAATAATCCCGAGGCAATTATATGTCATCTTTACTTAAAAAATTTGTTAATAGAGTTGAATTTGACTCTTATGAAGATTTTAAAAATAATTTTGAGTTTAATGTTCCAGAAAACTTTAATTTTGCTTATGATGTTGTTGATAGATATGCTGATGAGGATCCAGAAAAAATTGCATTATTATGGTGTAATGATTTTGGTGAAGAAAAAAAATTCACATTTAAGGATATAAAGAATTATTCTAATAAAGCAGCTAATTTAATAAGAAATTATGGCATCAAAAAAGGCGATAAGGTAATGTTAACATTGAAAAACCGTTATGAATTTTGGTTTTCTATCATTGCACTTCATAAAATTGGAGCTATTCCTGTTCCAGCTACGCACATGCTTAAGAAAAAAGATATTATTTATAGAATAGATAAAGCTACTATTGACATGGTTATATCGGTTGATGATTCTGAACTTCTTTCAGAATTCGATAAAGCAGAATTAGAACTTGGAGTTAAACTAAAAAAATTAGTGGTTAATTCTAATGAAGATTCTTCTAATAGTGAAGATTCATTTGTTGGCTGGGATGATTTTAGAGAAGCTATTGAAAAAGAAGATGATTCTTTTATTCGTCCTACTGGTAGTGATTCTACTAAAAATGAAGATATAATGATAATCTATTTTTCTTCTGGAACTTCTGGTCAGCCTAAAATGGTAGGTCATGATTTTAGATATCCATTAGCCCATATAATAACTTCTAAATATTGGCACAATGCTATTGAAAATGGAATACATCATACTTCTGCTGATACTGGCTGGATGAAGGCAGTTTGGGGTGGTTTATATGGTCAGTGGATTGTAGGAACTTCTGTATTTATTTATGATTATGATAGGTTCAATGCTTTAAATTTGATTGAAAAAATTGAAAAATATCAAATTAATACTTTTTGTGCCCCTCCAACAATATATAGATTCTTAATAAAAGAAGATCTTTCAAAATATGATTTTAGTAGTTTAAAATATTGTACAACAGCTGGCGAGCCATTAAACCCTGAAGTTTATAATAAAGTTCATGAAATTTTTGGTTTAAAACTAAAAGAAGGATTTGGTCAAACTGAAACTGTTATTAGTGTGGCTAATTTTATTTGGATGGAACCAAAGCCTGGATCAATGGGTAAACCTGCACCATGTTTTAATGTAACTTTATTAAATAGTAATGATAATGAAGTTGATGTTGGTGACGAGGGTGAGATATCTATTGAAACTTCTAATCTTCCTCCTGGTCTTTTTAGAGGATATTATAGAAATGAAGAAAAGACTAATGAAGTTTGGTATGATGATTATTATCATAGTGGAGATACTGCTTGGAAAGATGAAGATGGTTTCTTGTGGTTTGTGGGAAGAAATGATGATATTATAAAAAGTTCTGGATATAGGATTGGTCCTTTTGAAGTCGAAAGTGCTTTAATATCTCATCCAAGTGTTTTAGAATGTGCAATTACTGGTACTCCTGATGTTGTTAGAGGTCAAGTTGTTAAAGCAACCGTTGTTCTTGCTAAAGGATATGAACCTTCGGATGAACTTAAAAAAGAGCTTCAAAACCATGTTAAAAACATAACTGCTCCTTATAAATATCCTAGAGTTGTTGAATTTGTAGATGAGCTTCCAAAGACTATTAGTGGTAAAATTAGAAGAGTTCAAATAAGAAATGAAGATAAAAATAAATAGTTTATAAGATAGATATATAATTTATAAAACTGATATTTTATAAAATAAATTTTATTAAAAATTTTATTAAAAATTTTATTAAAAACTTTATTAAAGATTTTATTAAAAATTTCATTAAAGTTTTTTAGACATTTTGTTAAAGCATATTAAAAATATTTATTTGAAATATTAAATCAAGATTAAAAATATTGGTTGAATTATTATTAAAAATATTATTAAAAGTATTATTAAAATTATTACTAAAAGTATTATAAATTTAAAAGTATTATAAATTATATTATTAAGTATTATTGATGTATTAATGAAAATTGTTATTAAAAATTAAATGATGTTAATAGGTGTTTATATTGAATGATATAGTTAAAGATATTGGATTTAGAGTAAAAGAGCTTAGAAATCTTTCTGATATATCTATAAATCAAATTGCTACTTATTTGGGTATTGATGAAAATGAATATCTAAACTATGAATCTGGTGAAAAAGATATTCCTGTTGGTGTTTTATATGAGATATCTCAAATATTAAAGGTTGATATGGGGCTTTTAGTTTCTGGTGAAGAAACAAGAATGCATATTTTTAATATTACACGTGCTGGAAAAGGAATTCCAGTCGAAAGACGTGAAGGTTATAAATGCGAAAATTTAGCTGACAGATTTATTCATAAAAAACTTGAAACTCTGACAGTAACTGTTGAACCAAATGATGAAAAGCCTCCTATGAACCATCATCCAGGTCAAGAGTTTAATTATGTTTTAGAAGGCTCTTTAATGCTATATATTCATAATCGTGAGATTATTTTAAATGAAGGAGACTCAATATTTTTTGATTCAAATTATGAACATGCTATGAAAGCTTTGAATAATGAAAATGCTAAATTTTTAGCAGTCATTGCACAATAATTAATATATATTAAGTAGTTTCTATTAATTAGAATTAATAAGTAGTTTGTATTAATTAGAATATATTAAATAGTTTGTATTAATCAGAATATAATAAATAGTTTGTATTAACTAGAATATATTAAGTATTTTATATTAATTAAATTATATTGATTTAGATTGAATTTAAATTAGAATTTATTAAAGATATTAGAATTTTAAGTATTTATAGGGGTAATTTATGTCATCACTTACTAAAGATTTTGTTAATAAGGTTGATTTTGAATCTTATGAGGATTTCAAGGAAAATTTTGAATTTAAGATTCCAGAAAATTTTAACTTTGCATTTGATGTTGTAGATAGATATGCTGAGGAGGATCCAGAAAAGATAGCTCTTATCTGGTGTAATGATCATGGAGATGAAGAGATTTTTACTTTTTCTGACATGAAGAAATATAGTAACAAAACAGCTAACTTCTTTAAGAGTTTAGGTATTAAAAAAGGAGATGCTGTAATGTTAACTTTAAAAAACCGTTTTGAATTTTGGTTTTCAATGATGGCTCTTCATAAAATAGGAGCAATACCTATACCTGCTACGCATATGTTGAAAGTTAAGGATATGATTTATAGGATAGAGAGTGCTGATGTTGATATGATTTTATCCTTAGATGAAGGTGACTTAATCAAAGATTTTGATGATGCAGAAAAATTAATTGATTCATCCAAAACGATTAAAAAAATTTTTGTTGGAGATAAAACTGGTGATAAAACTATTGATGGTTGGTTAAATTTTACTAAGGGTATTAATGATGCATCTGATGTTTTTGATAGGCCTGTTGGTGATGAAGCTACTAAAAATGATGATAAATTTTTAATTTATTTTTCTTCTGGGACTTGTGGTCAACCTAAAATGGTTTTACATGATTTTACTTATCCTATTGGTCATATAATTACTGCAAAATATTGGCATAATATTGTTGAGGATGGAATTCATCATACTTCTGCAGATACTGGTTGGGCTAAAACTAGTTGGGGATCTTTGTATGGTCAGTGGATAGCTGGTACTGGACTTTTTATTTATGACTATGATAGGTTTGATGCTTTAAATCTTCTTGAAAAGGTAAAAGAATATAAAGTAAATACTTTTTGTGCACCTCCTACTATCTACAGGTTTCTTATAAAAGAGGATTTATCAGATTATGATTTTAGTAATTGGACTTATGCTACAACAGCAGGCGAACCACTAAATCCTGAAGTATTTAACAAGTTTTATGAAATTTCTGGACTTAAAATAAGAGAAGGTTTTGGTCAAAGTGAAACTGTAGTGATTATAGCTAATTTCGTTTGGTTAGAACCACGTCCAGGGTCTATGGGCAAGATAGCTCCAACTTTTAATGTTGAAATTCTCGATAATGGTGGAAATGTTGTTGATATTGGTGATGAAGGTGAAATAACTATAAATATCACTAATGGTAATCCTACTGGATTATTTAATGAATATTACAAAAATCCTGAAAAAAATGCTGAATCTTGGTATAATGGGCATTATCATAGTGGGGATACTGCTTGGATTGATGAGGATGATTATTTATGGTTTATTGGAAGAACTGATGATATTATAAAGAGTTCTGGATATAGGATTGGTCCTTTTGAAGTTGAAAGTGCTTTAGTTTCTCATCCGAGTGTTTTAGAATGTGCAATCACTGGTTTTCCAGATCCTGTAAGGGGCCAAGTTGTTAAATCCACAATAGTCCTTGCAAAGGGTTATGAACCATCAGAAGAGCTGAAAAAAGAGATACAAAATCATGTAAAACAAGTTACAGCTCCTTATAAATATCCAAGAATTGTTGAATTTGTAGATGAGCTTCCAAAAACTATTAGTGGTAAAATTAAAAGAAAAGAAATTAGGATTGATGATGAAAATAAATAATGAATAAATAGTTCATTATTTGATAGATAACTAAAATTAATAGTTAGAATTAATAATTAGAATAATGATTATAATCAATAATAAAATTACTAATAAAATTACTAATAAAATTACTAATAAAATTACTAATAAAAATAGTAATAAAAATAGTAATAAGATTATTAATAAAATTATTAATAAAATTACTAATAAAAATAGTAATAAAAATAGTAATAAGATTATTAATAAAATTACTAATAAAAATAGTAATAAAATCATTAATAAAATTAATATTAGGACTGATAATTATAATTAATAATTAATTAATATATTAATAAATAGGTGTTAGAATTGACAAAATCTAAAAAGAGACCACAACCTTTCCCTATTATTCATAAAGAAGAGTGTAAATCTTGTAATAGGTGTGTTATTTCATGTAAAAATAATGCTCTTGAGTTAAGTAAGGATCTTAATGAAAGTGGGTATAATTATGTTGTTTATAAAGGGAAAGGATGTAATGGTTGTGGTGATTGTTATTATACCTGTCCAGAACCATTAGCTGTTGAAATTCATATACCTAAAAGGAAAAAACTTAAAAAAGAGGAGTGATATTGAATGGCTAGTCAAATGATTAAAGGAAATACTGCAATTATTATTGGAGCTATGTATGCTGGTTGTGATTGCTTTTTTGGTTATCCAATAACTCCTGCTAGTGAAATATTACATGAAGCTTCTAAATATTTTCCAATGGTTGGAAGAAAGTTTGTTCAAGCTGAAAGTGAAGAAGCAGCTATCAATATGGTTTATGGTGGTGCATCAGCTGGTCATCGTGTAATGACTGCTTCATCTGGACCAGGAATTAGTTTAAAACAAGAAGGAATTACTTTCCTTGCAGGTGCAGAACTTCCATCAGTTATAGTTGATATTATGAGGGCAGGTCCTGGTCTTGGTAATATTGGACCTGAACAAGGAGACTATAATCAAATTGTTAAGGGTGGGGGGCATGGAAATTATAAAAATATTGTTCTTGCTCCAAATAGTGTTCAGGAAATGTGTGATCTTACAATGAAAGCTTTTATGCTTGCTGATAAGTATAGAAATCCCGTAATCGTTTTAGCTGATGCTGTTTTAGGTCAAATGGCAGAACCTCTTCGTTTTCCTCAAGTATCAATAGATCATAAGCCTGATAATAATTGGGCAGTTCGTGGAAATAAAGAAACAATGAAAAATCTTGTAACCTCGATCTTTCTTGATTTTGATCAGCTTGAGGAATTTAATAATAATATTCAAGTTAAATTTGATGAAATTGAAAATAATGAAGTTGATTTTGAAGAATATATGGCTTCAGGTAATGATATTGAAGATGCTGAAATAATTCTTGTAGCTTATGGTATTAGTAGTAGGTTAGCTCGCTCTGCAGTTGATATTGCAAGAGAAAAATCTGGAATTAAGGTAGGTTTACTTAGACCAATATCTCTTTTCCCATTTCCAAGTAAAAGAATTGCTAAATTAGCTAAAAAGGGTTGTGAATTTATATCTGTTGAAATGAGTAATGGTCAAATGAGAGAAGATATAAAATTGGCGGTTAATTGTGCAATATCTGATTGTAAAGATATTCATTTAGTTAATAGAATGGGTGGGAATTTAATTGAGGTTAAAGACATCCTTGAAAAAATATATGACTTGGCTGAGTGTGAAAAGTGTAAAGTGAATTTAGCTAAGGAATATCCTGATGATGATGAAGATATGGACAAGTTTGATGAACCTTATATTGATTCTAATTATAAAGAGGGAATTGATGAAGATGATATTAAATATCAAATTATTGATTAATTAATTGGGGTTTTAAGTATGGATTCTAATAACAATATTAATACTAATACTACTGGTAATACTAATAGTAAAACTAATAGTAATGCAAATAAGGCTAATAATAATATAAATAGCAATACTAATAGTAATACTAATAACAATACTACTAATACTAATGACGATACTAATACTAATAGTAATAGTAATAGTAATAATAAGTTTGATAATACTGTTTATGAAACAAAAGTCATCAAAAAACCAAATTCTTTGTATGATGAATTTTCTCGTAAAGGTGAGTCTTTTACTAAGGTTACACATTATTGTGCAGGTTGTGGTCATGGTATTCTTCATAAACTTATTGGAGAAGCTATGGATGAACTTGAAATACAGGATAGGGCTGTAATGATCTCTCCTGTTGGTTGTGCTGTATTTGGTTATTATTATTTTAATTGTGGTAATGTACAAACTGCTCATGGAAGAGCTCCTGCTGTTGGTACTGGTATTTCTAGAGCTGAAGATAATGCTATTGTAATGTCTTATCAAGGTGATGGGGATTTAGCTTCTATTGGTTTAAATGAAACTATTCAAGCAGCTAATCGTGGTGAAAAATTAGCAGTATTTTTTGTTAATAATACTGTTTATGGAATGACTGGAGGTCAGATGGCTCCAACTACTCTTATTGGAGAGATAACTGTTACATCTCAATCTGGAAGGGACCCTAATTTTACTGGTTTTCCTATGCATATGTGTGAACTTCTTGATAATTTAAAAGCTCCTGTTTTTATTGAAAGAGTTTCTCTTGCTGATGTAAAGTCTATTAGAAAAACTAAAATTGCTGTTAAAAAAGCTTTGAGAATCCAAAAAGAAGGTAAGGGGTATTGTTTTATTGAAGTTCTTTCTCCTTGTCCTACTAATTTAAGGCAAGATGCTGAAGGTGCTGAAAAGTTCATTAAGGAGCAAATGGAGAAAGAATTCCCAGTTAAACGTTTTAGAGATTTATCTAAAGAAAGAGAAAAGGTTGAAAGAGGATCTTCAGATTTTTCTATTGAGAGTTTAGATAATATATTTAATATTGATAGGGAAAATCCTATTGAAACTAAAATCGATCCTGAATTTAAACCTGTAAATATAAAAATTGCAGGTTTTGGTGGTCAAGGAGTCCTTAGTGCAGGTCTTACTCTTGCTCAAGCCGCTTGTAATGATGGAAAGAATGTTTCATGGTATCCTAGCTATGGTCCAGAGCAAAGAGGAGGTACTTCTAATTGTTCTGTGGTTATATCTGGTGATGTAATTGGATCTCCTGTTGTAGATAAATGTGATGTTCTCATTGCTCTTAACAGACTAGCACTTGAAAAATTTACTCCTTATATTAAGGATAAGGGTATTATTCTTTATGATTCTCGTGTGGGTGATTTTGAAATTGATAAATTGGATAATTTTGAAGTTATAAAGGATAAAGAAATAAAATTAATTCCAGTTCCTGCATTAGATATAGCTAATTCTCTTGGAAACCCAAAAGCTTTTAATACTGCTATTATAGGTACTCTTATGGAAATAGGAGCTATAATTTCAGAAGATGCTTATAAAGAGGGAATAAAAGAGATATTTTCTTCTAAACCTAAATTAATTCAGTTAAATATTGATGTTTTAGAGGCTGGAGCTAAATGGATGAGAGAACATTTAGATGATTATTTGTAGTTTGGATTGATTATTAATAATTTAATGGGGATTGTTAATAGTTTGATTGATTATTAATAGTTTTTAATTAATTGTTTATATTATTATATTTAAAAGTATTATTTAGAGTGATTAAATGTCTTATAAAAAATTAGCTAAAAGTTTTTTAGATTCTGCTAATGTTTCTATTGGAGATACCGTTAAAGTTGAGAAAAATAAAGTTTTATATGAAGGTATGTTGCTTGATAGGTCTGAAGATTCTGATGATGGATATATTGTTTTAAAACTTGATAGTGGATATAATTTAGGAGTTAATATTTCGGATGCTAAAATTGAGTTAATAAAAAAAGGTGAAGAACCTAAAATTCAATTTGACCCATTCGAGATTGAAGAAGATATTAATAAGATGGATATATCCATAATCTCTACTGGGGGTACTGTTTCTTCTGTGATAGATTATAAAACAGGAGCAGTTCATCCAGCTTTTACTGCTGATGATTTGCTTCGAGCTAATCCTGAACTTCTGGATATTGCTAATTATAAAGTAAAAGCTCTTTATAATATTTTAAGTGAGAATATGAAGCCTGAATATTGGGTAGAAGCAGCGAATTCTATAGCTAATGAAATTTCTGATGGTGTTGATGGTGTAGTTGTAGCTCATGGAACTGATACTATGCATTATACTTCAGCAGCTCTTAGTTTTATTTTGGAAACACCTGTTCCTATTGTTGTTACAGGTGCTCAAAGAAGTTCTGATAGGCCTTCTACTGATGCTTATCTAAATTTATTTAATTCTATAGGTGCTGCTAAATCCGAAATTGCTGATGTTACTGTTTGTATGCATGAAGGTTTGGATGATGGTTATTGTTGCTTACATAAAGGAACAAAAGTTCGTAAGATGCATACAAGTAGAAGAGACACTTTTAGAAGTATTAATTCTGAGCCTATAGCTAGGTTAAAAGATTCTAAAATATTTAATATAAATCCAAATGTTGATTATAATAAAAGAGGTTCTAAAGATTTAACTTTAAGAGATAATCTAGAGTCTAAAATAGCAATTATAAAAAGTTTTCCAGGAATTCAAAATGAACTAATTGATTATCATATTGATAAAGGGTTTAAAGGCTTAGTTATTGAAGGAACTGGCCTTGGTCATGTTCCAGATTATATGCTTGATTCGATTAAAAGAGCAAATGATGAGAATATTCCTATTATTATGACTTCTCAGTGTTTATATGGTAAAGTAAATATGAATGTTTATAGTACTGGAAGAAAATTAATTAATGCTAATGTTATATCTGGTGGAGATATGACTCCTGAAGTTGCTTATGTTAAACTTTGTTGGGCTTTAGGTCAAAATGATAAATTTGATGAGGTTAAAAATATTATGGAAACTAATATTGCTGGAGAATTATCTGAAAAATCTTCTTTAAAATACTTTTTAAATTAATTATAAAATATTTATTATATAAAATATTTATTAGTTTAATATTATTTTAATTATAAGATACTTATTAGTTTAATTATAAAATATTTTTTAATTTAATTATCTTGTATTTATTTAAATCTTATTTAAAAATATTATAGCTATGTTTTAGCTATTGTGATTGTTTAATTATTTATGGTTATGTGATTTTATGGATTGGAGTGAATTAGGTCTTAGAATGGGATTAGAGATTCATCAACAGTTGAATACAAAGAGTAAATTGTTTTGTCCTTGTGCAACTGAACTTGTAGATGAAATGTTTGATGAGGAAATAAAAAGAAATTTAAGACCTACTCAAAGTGAACTAGGTCAAATCGATAGGGCTGCTCTTCAAGAATCTTTTAGGAAGATGAAATTTAATTATGAAGCTTATTATTATCATACATGTCTTGTTGAAACAGATGATGAACCTCCTCATAGTTTAAATCAGGAAGCTTTAGAACTTTCTATGGTCATAGCTACTCTTTTAAACATGCAAATTGTGGATGAATTTCATACAATGAGGAAACAGGTTATTGATGGAAGTAATACTGGTGGATTTCAACGTACTGGACTTGTAGCTACTACTGGATACCTTGATACTCCTCATGGTAAGGTAACTATTGAAAATCTTTGTTTAGAAGAAGATGCTTCTAAAAGAATTGCTATTGATATTAAAAATAATCAAAGTACTTCTGCTGAGGATTACACTCATTTTAGACTTGATAGGTTAGGAATTCCACTTGTTGAAATCACTACTGATCCTTCAATATATCATCCTGAACAGGTGAAAGAAGTAGCTTATGCTTTAGGTCAAGTTTTAAGAAGTACTAATGTTAAAAGAGGACTTGGAACTATAAGACAGGATTTAAATATCTCAATAGCTAAAGGGGCTCGTTGTGAAATAAAAGGTGTTCAAAACCTTGATTTAATGCCTAAAATTGTTGAAAATGAAGTTCAAAGACAATTGAAACTTATTGAAATTAAAGAGGAACTTCAAAAGCGAAATGCAAAGGTTCTTGATGAAATTCATGATTTAAACATTATTTTTAAAAATAGTTCTTCAAAGATTATTTCTAGAGCAGAATCTGTGAAAGGTATTGTTTTAAAGGGTTTTGCTGGTTTAATTGGTGAAGAAGTTCAAGAAGGGCGAAGATTTGGAACTGAGATTGCTAGTTATGCTAAAAAAAGAGGGGTTTCTGGTATTTTTCACACTGATGAGCTTCCTGCTTATGGTATAACTGCAGAAGAAGTTGAATCCATGAAAAGTCATTTAAATGTGGATGATGATGATGCAATAATTATAGTTGCTCATAATGAGGAAATTGCTATTTCTGCATTAGAAGAGGTTATAAGACGAGCAAATATGGCATTTGAAGGTGTTATTGAAGAAACTAGAAAATCTCTTGATGATGGAAATACTGAATATATGAGACCTCTTCCTACTTCTAGTAGGATGTATTTAGAAACTGACATTCCTTTGTTTAAAATTGAAGAAGATTCTATAGAAAATATTAAAAATAATTTACCAGAACTTCCTGATGTGAAAAAAGAGAGAATTATAAAAGAATATAGCTTAAGTGATGACTTAGCTAATCAGCTAGTTAGAAGATTAAGGGCTGATGACTTTGAATATATTGTTTCAAAAATTGAAGGTTCTAATATTGATTCTACAACTATAGCCTCTGTTTTAGCTTATGATTTGAGGGAAATAAAAAGAGAAGGATATAATGTTTCAAATGTTAATAATGAATCATTAATATCTATTTTTAATCTTCTTGCTGATTCAAAAATATCTAAAGATGCTATAAATAAGATTATTATTGCAATATCTGAAAACCCTACTTTAGATCCAGAAGAAATAGCTAAAAATAATAACCTTTTAGTTCTTGATGAAAATGAAGTTTTGAACATTATCGCAGATGTAGTGGCTAAAAATAGTTCTATGGTTGAAGAAAGAAAAATGGGTGCTATGGGTCCATTGATGGGAATGGCTATGGGAAAACTTAAAGGAAAAGCTGATGGAAAACTTGTAAATAAACTTCTTAAAAATGAGATAGAAAAATTAATTTAATTTAAATTATATAATTAAAATATTATTATATAATTCAAGAGAATTAAGAGACTATAGTATAATAAAATATTACTATAAAGTTTATAGTATTATTATTAATATTTATACTATTATTATCAATATCTATATTATTAATAATATTTATAATATTAATATCTATAATATTTGTATTATTATCGATAATACTTATATTATTATTATCATTTGTAATATTTATATTATTATTTATAATATTTGTATTATTATCTATAATACTTATATTATTATTATCATTTGTAATATTTGTATTATTGTTCATTATTGTTATTAATGATATTTATTAAACTTATATGCTTTATAAAAATATTAAATATGGGGTTTAGGATAAAATGGAAAAATATGATATTATAATCATTGGTGCAGGTCCTGGAGGATTAACAGCAGGATTATATGCTGGAAGACAAGGAACAAAAACTTTATTATTAGATAAAGGTCTTGTAGGTGGTGCAGGACTAATGGTTCCTTCAATGGAAAATTATCCAGGTTTTGAACTAATAGCAGGTATGAGTTTAATAGCTAAAATGAAAAAACAGACTGAAAAAAATGTAGCTATTAATGAAATGGAGAATGTTGAGTCTATAGAAAAAATTAATAATGGATTTATGATTAAAACTTCTGAAACTGAATATCAAGCTAAATCACTTATTTTAGCAACTGGAGCTACTCATAGAAAATTAGGTGTTCATGGTGAAGATGAATTTAAAGGTCTTGGTGTTTCTTACTGTGCTACTTGTGATGGATTACTCTATAAAGATAAAGATATTTTGATGATTGGTGGGGGAAATAGTGCTCTTCAGGAAGCTATATTCTTACATAATGTTGGGTGTAATGTTACAATTGTTCATAGACGTGATAAATTTAGAGCTGAAAAATATCTTCAAGATAAGATTGATGAAAAACAGATACCTGTTATTTGGGATTCTGTTGTTGAAGAAATAAAAGGTAATCAAATGGTTGAGTCTGTAGTTTTATCAAATAAAAAAGATGGTTCTAAAGAAGAATTAAAAGTCCAAGGAATTTTTATAGCTATTGGAGATACCCCTTCAAGCGAATTAGCTAAAGAATTAGCTGTAAATGTTGATAAATATAATCATATAATTGTTGATAAAACCCAAAAGACCAATGTTGATAATGTTTATGCTATTGGTGATGTGACTGGTGGTGTAAAGCAATGGGTTGTTGCTTGTGGTGAAGGTGCAGTAGCTGCCACTTATGCTTATCAAGGGCTTGAACACACTAATAATAGAGATATAAATTAAAAATAGAAGATTTTTGAGGATTAATAGATTAAAAATGATTAAGTAAAAGACTGTATTATAATAATATAATAATTATTAACCTATTTCAATTTATGTTGATTATATTAATTTATTTTAAAAATTATTTAAAAATTAAAAAATTAAAAAAAATTAAAAGAATTAAAAGAATTAAAAGAATTATTAAATATATTAATCCTAATACTTTTTGTATTGGTTAGATTTAAAATAGCTGTATATTAAGAAAGCTATTATTAAAACTATTATAATTGGTAAAAGTATTGGTATTATCCATAAAAATATATAAACAACTAAAGCTCCAATTAGAACAGCCACTATCATATATATTAAATCTTGAAGTTCCATGCATATTTTATTTATAAAAAGTAGTATATAAATAATTTGAATTTAATAGAGTTTAAGAAATTTATTATAATAATCATTAAGAATTAAATATAATCAATTCTATAATAATATAAACTATTAATTCTATAAAATATTGTATGATTGATTTTAGTATTATGATGTAATTAATTATCATATGATGTAATTAATTACTGTATAATTAATGTTATATAATGTAATTAATTACTGTATAATTAATATTATATAATGAATTAATTTTAGTGTAATGCATTAAATATATAATAATCAATATCATAATATTAATGTTATGATAAAATTAATTAATAATTGTTAATCATATTATTTATAATTATTAATTTTGGGTTGATACTTATTCTTTGATTAATATGTATATTTAATAAAACACTATCAAATACTTTTAAAATAATATTTAAAGAGTAAAAACATGAAAATTTTAATTATTAACAACAAAGGCCAATATAATCATAGAATTGGCAGAAGTTTAAGATATTTAAACATTCCTTATGAACTAATTCCAAATAATCTTTCAATAGATGAAATTAAGGAAAAAGAACCTATGGGTTTGATATTTGGAGGAGGTCCATCTATTGAGGAATCAGAAAATAGTTTAGAATATATTAATAACATCGATGATATTGGTGTCCCTATTTTAGGAATATGTTTAGGTCATCAGTTAATAGCTAAATCATTTGGAGGAGAGGTTTCAAGTTCTTCAACAGAAAGCTATGCTCAAATTGATATAGATATATTAGATGAAAATAAGCTTTTTAAAGGAGTTTCATCACCTATGAAAGTTTGGACTTCTCATAAAGATGAAGTTAAAACCTTACCAAAGAATTTTAAAACATTAGCTAAGTCTTCTATATGTGATATTGAAGCTATGAAGCATGAAAAAAAAGATATTTATGGTATTCAATTTCATCCTGAGGTTCATCACACTCCTGAAGGAGAAATTATATTTAAAAATTTCCTTAAAATATGTGAAAATAATTTGTAATAAATTTTCAATAATTTAATATTATTATTTTTAATAATACATTTTATAATCTAATGTTATTATAAACATAAAGTATTAGATTATTTGATAATATATAATTAAATAAAATGATAATCAAAATATTATATATTAATATTATATAATCCTAAATAGTAATATTATATATTAATTTACTAATAATAATTTAATTTACTAATAATAGTATATATTAGTCTATTTATATTAATTTATAGTATTAAATTTTATATTATTAGTAATATTTATATTATTAGTAATAATTATTATTGTCTATTATTTAATATTATTATTTAATACTATTATTTAATACAATTTAATAATATTTAATCTATTATCCTTAATTGGATATATAGCAGAGGTATAACAATGATCGATAATGTTGAAGAATTAAAAAATAAAGCAGTAGATTATAAACAAGAAATCAAAAGAGAAGGTTTGTCCATCATAATAGGAGATTCTGAAGAAAATTTTAGAATTTCTGGAATCGGTGAAAAGGCAGTTAAAATAGAAAAATTTATTAAATATGAAGATATGATTGAAGCTTTAGAACTTGGAAGAGATGATAGTCTTGAAATAGCTATAAAGAAAGTTATTGAAGATTTTGAACCTTCTGAAGATAAAGAATAATTTTTAGAATAAATTATATGTAAGATTAGCTACTTTATGTATTCATAGCTAGTTATATAGTATTTATATAGTAATGTATTTTTATTATATATTTTTATATTCATATTATAGTTATTTTACTAATTTAATAATTCATTAATAATTTATTACTAATTCATTACTAATTTATTAATGATTTATATATCTAATTGTCTATTTTTTATATTATTAACAATTAAAATAATTAAAATCAAGACTTGATCCTATTATCTTATTAATTTGAAATCAAACTAATTTTAACTCATAATTTTAAAATAAAAATACATATATTAAATATGCTAATAAAATAACAATTATCACTGGAGCTAACCATCTTAGTACTTTATATGTAACATATGCTAAAAAAAGACAAACTAAAATAACTAATATGTTTTCTATTGTAATCATATATAAAAATAGGTTATTAAATAATATAAATCTTTTTAATGATTATTTTATTGATTTCTAATATTTTATTTATAAGATATTTCATTTAGGAAATATTTCATTTATAATGTATTCTGTTTATGAAATATTTTATTTAGAAAATATTTTATTTAGGAGATACATTATTTAAAATATTTAATACAGGATTTTTTATTTAATAGTAAATTATTTTTATTTTTAGTATTTTTTATTAGTATTTTTTATTTAGTATTTTTATTTAGTATTTTTTGTTTAATAAAAAATTATTTTTCATTTAGTAATATATTTTTATATTATGTTTTCATAATATACATTTAGAATATATTTTAAATATTTTTATAAAAATTTATTTTTATATATTATTTTAAAATTTTTGAATATTATATACTCATAGGTGTCATTAATGATTAATCCATCTGAATTTATAAAGGAATCTATTGAAAATATTAAAAATGAAATTAATAATGAAAAAACTATTATAGCATTATCTGGTGGTGTAGATAGTTCAGTATGCTCTGTATTAGTTAAAAAAGCTATTGGCGATAATTTAGTAGCTGTTTTTGTTGATCATGGTCTTCTTCGTGAAGGTGAAGTTGAAGAAGTTTGTAAAACTTTTGAAAATAGGCTTAACTTTGTTTATGTTGATGCAAAAGATGAGTTTTTAAATGCTCTTTATGGAGTAGAAGATCCAGAAGAAAAAAGAAAAATTATTGGGAAAGTCTTTATCGATGTTTTTGAAAGAGAAGCTGAGAAAATTAAGGCTAAATTCCTTGTTCAAGGAACAATAGCTCCAGATTGGATTGAAAGTGAAGGTAAAATTAAATCTCATCATAATCTTGCCCTGCCTGGGGGGATGGTTTTAAAAGTTGTTGAACCTGTTCGTGATTTATATAAAGATGAGGTTAGAGAAATTGGGCTTGAATTAGATCTTCCAGATGAACTTGTTTTTAGACAGCCTTTCCCAGGACCGGGACTTGCAGTTAGGGTTGTTGGTGAGCTTTCAGAGGAAAAATTAGAGATTTGTAGAAAAGCTGATGCAATTGTTAGAGAAGAAATATTAAAAAATGGGCTTGGTAAAGAATTATGGCAATATTTTGCAGTTCTTACTGATACTAAAGTTACTGGTGTAAAAGGCGATCAAAGAGACTTTGGATATTTAGTGGTTTTAAGAATGGTTGCATCAGTAGATGCTATGACAGCTTATGTTCCAGAATTACCATGGGATGTTATTAGATCTATATCTAAAAGAATAACTTCTGAAGTTTCTGAAGTTACTCATGTTTCTTTATCTATAAGTGATAAACCACCAAGTACAATCGAGTTTGCATAAATATATATTTATATACTTATCAAAATCTTTATCACGATATTTATTAAAATATTTATCAAGATCTTTATCAAGATCTTTATCAAAATATTTATTAAAATATCTATTAAAATTATTAATATATTTATTAATATACTATTAATATACTTATTAATATTATAAAATAATTATAAAATATGATATAATTAATATGAGTATGAATATTATTAGTATATTGTATTACTATTAGTATTATTCCTATTTGTAATCTATTTATTTGTGATGCATTATTATACTGCATTATTTTATGTATTACTTTATAGTGTATTATTATTTAATAAAACATATGTTAATAGAAATATTATATGAATGAAATATTTGGAAGAATTATATTAATAATACATATGTTAATAGAAATATTATATGAATGAAATATTTGGAAGAATTATATTAATAATACATATGTTAATAGAAATATTATATGAATGAAATATTTGGAAGAATTATATTAATAATACATGTATTAATAGAAATATTATATAAATGAAATATTTGAAAGGATTATATTATAAACTGATTAAAGGAAGATAATATGGAGATGGAGTCTGAAAAACACAAATATTGTATCTATTGTGGAGAGAAGATCTCTGCTGATGCTGAAAAATGTGAACATTGTGGAAATTGGTTTGAAAGAAGTTCAGTATCTAGAAATCATATTCAAAACAATTATGTTTCAAAAGATAATTTAAATAAAGATAATGATTTAAAAAATGAAAATAGTAATGATATTCATACTAATGATATTGAGGATAAATCCAAGCCTTTTTCAGAATCTAATACAATTAATACTTATAATAAAGGGGATTTTCCTAGATATTCAAATATTCTTCCAATAAGAAGACTTTTACTTTTAATGGTTTTCACATTAGGTTTATATTCATTTTACTGGGTCTATAAGACTAATTGTTATTTAAAAGATGATCTTGGTAAGGATGTTAGTCCAGGTATAAGAACATTTTTAATGATAATCCCTATAGCTAATATAATAGTTTTTTATCAAACATTAGAAGATATGAACCAGTTTATTAAACAAGAAAAAATTGAATCTTCTTATTCTTCAGGTTTAAATGTACTAACTTTAATATTTTCTAATTTTCTTCCATTTTTAGGAGTAGTATTATCTTTCTGGGTATATGCAAATATTCAAGAAAGTATTAATGACTTTTGGAGGATTAAACAATCTAAACTTCCTGTCAGAAGGGAATTTAGTAATTCTGAAGTATTGGTGATGATTTTAGGAGCTATATTTTGGCTAGTGTTTTTTATATTTTATATGGGATTTCTAGTTTATGCTTAATCAATGGTTTTAATCTGATCAATGGTTTAAATTTTTAAATAATTATTTTGTTTTCTATTTTTTTTATTATAGTTGGTTATATAAATGGATTTATTACTTATTCAATCTCAAGAACATGAAACTCTTCCTTTAGCTGAGTTAAAAGCTGTTTTGGCTTGTGAAGATATTGATTGTGATGTTGAGGTTATAGCTCAAGGATTAATTTTACTAAAATCATTAAATGAATTGGATTTTTATAAAAATTACAAAGTATTGGTTAGGCGATTAGCTTATACTCATGAAATTCATGAACTTATATTAAGAACAGATTTATATAATCTTGAAAGGGACTTTAACTCTGTTAATTGGAATGATTATATTGAAAAGGATTTTGTAGTTAGAATTAAAAGGTTTGAAAAAGTAAATATCGATACAACAGCTATTGAACGAAAATTAGGTCATTTAATTTTATCTTCAAATAATGCTGTTTATGGTGCTTCTGAAAAAACTGATGGGATTGATTTTAAGGTTAATTTAAATAATCCAGAATCATTTATTAGGGTTGTAGCTACTCAAAAAGAAGTTTTCATTGGTATTGAAAAGCTTAAACTTAATAAAAAGCATTTTCAAGATTTAAAACCTCATAAACGTCCTTTTTTTTATCCTGGTTCTATGAGTCCTAAGCTTGCTCGTTGTATGGTTAATTTATCACATATAAAAGAAGATCAGCTTCTTCTGGATCCTTTTTGTGGTACTGGTGGTATTCTTATTGAGGGTGCTATGATAGGTACTAAGCTTATTGGTTCTGATATTAATTGGAAAATGAAAAATGGAACACTGATAAATCTTGATTATTGTAGTAATCTTGATTATTGTGATATTTGTGAAAATGATTTTGAGGCTCATCATATTGATGTTCGTGAATTGAAGCTGTATAAAAAGGTTGATGCTGTTGTTACTGATCCTCCTTATGGTATTTCAACTTCTACTGGTGGTGAAAAAAGTGGTAAGATATTTCACCAGTTCCTTGAATCAATCGATTATAACATGAAAGAAAATGCATATTTATGTATAGCTCATCCTCACTATCTTGATATAGATCCTTTCTTAAATGAACTTGGCTTCAAATTATTAGAGAGGCATAAGATTAAAATGCATAAAAGTTTAACTCGTATTATTTCTGTTATTAAAAAAACCAATTAAATAACTTATTTCTTTTAAACATTTTTAATTTTAATATTTTCACTTTTAATATTTTTATTTTTAATTTTAGTATTTCTATTATTTTTAACTATATTATTTTTACATTTAGTATTTTTATTTTTAATATTTTTATTTCTATTATTTTTAATAAATTATATTATATTGTAATTATAAAATAGAATTATTAGAAATATGAAATAGAGTTAAATAGAACTAAAATTTAAAATGTATTATATATGAAATATGAATAAATATATGAAATTTAAAATATACTATTAAAATGTAATATGTATACAATATAATAGATATGCAATATAAATAAATACACCTTTAGGGGATTAGATGAAAATAAAAGTATTAGACACTACCCTTCGTGATGGGGAGCAAACTCCTGGAATATCGCTCACAGCTAGTGAAAAGTTAAGAATAGCTACAAAACTCGATGAAATTGGGGTTAATATTATTGAAGCAGGTTCAGCTATTACTTCTCATGGTGAAAGAAAATCTATTAAAGAGATAACAAGTGAAGGGCTTAATGCTGAGATAGCTAGTTTTGCTCGTGCTGTTAAAATAGATGTCGATGCTGCTTTAGAATGCGATGTTGATAGTGTGCATCTTGTTGTTCCTACATCTAACCTTCATATAGAACATAAACTTAAAAAATCTAAGGAAGAGGTTTTATCACAAGCAATTGATGCTAGTGAATATGCTCTTGATCATGGATTGATAGTTGAATTATCTGCTGAAGATGCAACTAGAAGTGAAATGAAGTTTTTAAAGGAAATTTTTAATCAAGGTGTTGATGTAGGAGTACAAAGAATTTGTGCTTGTGATACTGTTGGAATGCTCACTCCTGAAAAATCTTTTGAGTTTTATAAAGAGTTAAGTACTATTAATGCACCTTTAAGTGTTCATTGTCATAATGATTTTGGTTTAGCTGTAGCTAATACTCTTGGTGCGATTCGTGCTGGAGCTACTGAATTTCATTGTACTGTAAATGGAATTGGTGAAAGGGCAGGGAATGCTTCTCTTGAAGAGATTATTGTTTCATTAAAAACACTGTATGGTAAAGGTCAAAATTATACCATTGAAGATAATGATTCTTCAATTTATAAAACAGATATTAATATTCAAGAACTTTATTCAACATCAAAACTGGTATCTAGACTTACTGGTGTTTATCTTCAGCCTAATAAAGCTATTGTTGGTGAAAATGCTTTTGCTCATGAGTCTGGAATTCATGCTGATGGTGTAATTAAAAATGCTGCTACTTATGAACCAATAGTTCCAGAACTTGTTGGTCATAAACGAAAATTTATAATGGGAAAACACATTGGAACTAAGGGATTGAAAAACAATCTTGATGAGCTTGGAATTAAAGCTAGTGATGAACAGTTTATGGAGATTTTTGATAAGGTTAAAGCTTTAGGTGATATGGGCAAGTGTGTTACTGATGTTGATTTACAAGCTATAGCTTATAATGTTTTGGAGTTAAAAAGAGAGCAAAAAGTTAAACTTGAAGAAGTTACTATTGTTTCTGGAAATAAAGTTATCCCAACTGCATCAATAAAGCTTAAAATTGATGATAAAGACATTTTAGAAGCTGGTGTTGGTATTGGTCCTGTGGATGCTGCTATTGTAGCCGTTAAAAAGGGAATATCTGAATTTGCAGATGTTGAACTTGAAGAATACCATGTAGACGCGATTACTGGTGGTACTGATGCTTTAATTGATGTTATTGTTAAGTTAAGGCTAGGTGATAAGATAATTTCTGCAAGAAGTACACAACCAGACATTATCAATGCTAGTGTTGAAGCTTATTTAAGTGGCGTAAACAGACTTTTAGAAGATGTTGAATGAGGATCAATCTTCAATTTTTTGATAAATGGTGTTATTTTGAAAAATAATAATGAATTGAAATATAATGGGGAAAATATAGATGAATTAAACCTTTTTGAAACTTTTGGAATTGAAGATAATATTGAAATAGTTGGATTTAAAGGTAATATAGAAAACATTCCTAAAATTTTAGAAAAAGTTGATTCAATAAAGAATAATTGTTGTGATGGTTGTATAATTCAACTAATGGATGCAACTGCAATAGCTGGAAAGAAACATCTTTTTCATGGAGTAATTCACGCTATTTTAGCTTTTAAAAGAGGCACAAATTTAGCTAATGATTTGGGAATTGAAATTGTTTTAAGAACATCAGCTCAAAGACAAATATCAAAAGCTTTAGATGTTTTAGGTTTAAAAGAAAAACAGATGGATATAGCTATTGTTTTAATTAATTGCCCAGATTATTTTATTGAAGAGCTATCTGAAATATTTATTAGAGATGATATTGTTTTAAAACCAAACTTATCCCTACTTAAAGAAATATTCAGTATTCCAGAGGAAGAATTAGCTATTATGGCTGTTGATGATATTTTAATTGATAGAACTTCAGCTTTAATAGTTGAGTTATGATTTTTTATCTTTTTTTTATTTTTTATTTGAACATAATTTAAAAAGCATGATTTATTAAAATTAAAAGAATTTTTTATTCAAAGTTTCTAATTTGTAATTTTTTCTAAAGCAATACTATAACTATAGAATACTTTTGGTCCTTTAGAAGTTTTAAATCCTTTTTCTTTGATTAATCTAACAGACTTTTCAAAATTTTCTTTAGAAACATGACCTTTAGGTTCTATGATTAGAATTTTACCTTCATTTTTCAATAAATTCTTTAATTCTCCTAAAAACTTTCTTTTATTTGGTACTTCATGTAACATATAAAAGATTAAAATGAAGTCAAATTTCTCTGAAAGACCAATACTATCTTTTTGAGTTTTATGAAGTTTTATAATCTCTTTTAAATGGTTATTTTTTGTTTTATTTTCTACTTTAATTAGCATTTCTTCTTGCAAGTCTGCTGCAACTACTTTTCCAGATTCACCAACTAAGTTTGCCATTTCTAATGTGAAAAATCCAGGTCCACAGCCTAAATCAAGAACATTCATCCCTTTATTAATATAAGGACTTAATATTTTATTTGGGTTTTGAAATAATTTACGAATTTTAGAATCGAAAAAACCAGCTCTCTTATAAGAACAAACATCTTCATTGGCCATAATATATCACCATAATAATAAATATAATTGTTATAATGCTATCACTAAAAAACTCAAACCTATTTTTTAGATAAACAAAAAATCATATTAAACATATTAAATATAATCATTTAATTCATTTATTAAACTTATTAACTATTTTTAATTTTTTATTTATTTACCAATAATTAAAGTTATTTTATCTTTTCATCTTTTGCACTGATATTTCTGGACAATTCTGATGATTTCATCTAAATTTTCTTTTTCAAGGGATTTAATATCTAAATTTTTAATTTCAATAGCTATTCCCTTTTGTTTCACCCGGTTATAGTTTGGACATTTAGTTATAAATGTTCTCCCACCTAGATCAAATTCTTCTTTTAGATTTTTAGATAATTCATGATGTTTATCACTAGCTAATATAACGTTAGTTCCCCTTTTATCTTGGTGTATAACATTATCAAGATTATTTTTAATATAACTTGTAGCTTGAATTGTCTTTTTTAGATTGTTTTCTGCAAAATCTATCTCAGTATGAATAGCTTTTTTTGTAATATTATTAGATTTGCATACTTTTAATAGAAGTTTTGATTTTTCAAAAATCTCTTTATTGTTAGTGGTTATAAAACCACCATCATTAACATTAATCACCTTGGGTGATGAAGTTGAAACTATTATAATATCTGAATATTTTCCATTAGCTAATTTCTTCTCAAAATCACATATTCCTCCTGAAGCATCTTCAACAAGAGTAATATCATTTTTTCTAGACCAATTACTTATTTCTTTCATTGGTTGTTCTGCTGTATATCCTGCAAAACTAGTTAAGAATATAGCTGAAGTTTCATTACTATTAATAGAAGGGTTTTTTTCCAGAAACTCATCTAATTTTCCCTGACTTATTATCCCTAAATCTGTTTTAATTGTTAGTATTTCTTTATTTAGGAATTTAGCTATTTGTTTAAAACCATGCCAAGCTCCCTGGTCAGGTATTATTATTGGGCCTTCAATTGCATTCATAGCTACCATTATAGCTGCATTTCCACTGTTTACAATTTCACAATAGCTATGATTTGTTTTTGAACATATTTTAGCCTTAACATCTTTATCATTATTATTTTTATTTTCAAAATTTAGTGAATCTTTTATTGCTTCTTCCATTGCTTCTTTTGTTTTTTTTGAAGGTTCTTTGTATAATAGATTCATTTTTTGGCCTTTTGATAAATTTTTTATTTTTTAATTCAAAATTCTTACATTTGATGCTTAACATCTTTTTTAAAGAAAGAATCTAATGTTGTTTGTTTTGATTGTAATAATTCTTTTAATAGTTCACTTGTTTTAACATACTTATTTACTGGGATTTTAAGCTTTGTTCCTATATATTCAAGTGATTGTTTTAAACTTTCAAATTCATTATAAGGTTGTTCCATTGCATATTTAACATTTTCTCTGACATTGAAAACTCCAAGAGGAACATAACCAGAGTAAGCTTCTCTAAGAACAATAACTCCTGCCTGTTTTTTTTGTTTAGCTAATGAGTCTAACACTGCCATTTTACAAGTGTAATAACATCCTCCAACACTAGAATACTCTTTTTTCTCTGTACTGGTTTCATAATCTGAAAAGATTATCTCTTCTTTTCCAAGTATTTTTATAAATGCTTCCATCCATTCATATTGCCATTCCATTGGAGTAAGAATTATAGCATAATAATTTTTAAGACTACTAAATTCATATACTCTTGTAGTGTCAATAATTGGGTAATTTCTAACTTCCTTAAGAAGTGTTTTCGCTATTGAGCTATCACATGCTGTAATTGACCATCTTGTTGGAACAAGTTTTCTCCTATTTTTAGTTCCTATTGCTCCAACTGAAAAAGCTTTTTGCATTGCTGAGAAGGGCACATCTTTATCATGTAAATTTATAACTGCTTCTGTAGCTTTTAAATCAGTATCATAGTAAGTTTTTTCAAGTTGTTTATCCCATCTTACACTATCTATATCAAATTTTTCAATAACAGCACTTGGTCCATGAGGAGTGCTATCTTCATTAAATGATAATCCTACTGGTCTTTTACCAAATTTTGCTTCAGTATCTGTTGATTTTGATGATAATGATATGTCTTGTAATTTTTCAACAAATGGGTTTTCGATATCATCAATCTTTATTAATTGCTTACCTCTAACAAGATTTAAACGATAATTTATTATATCTTCTTGTGTTTTATTTTCATCAATCCATGATTCTGGTGAATCCATTATAGAAGTATCTCCTGTTTCAGCTACCATCATTGGACCTGCATATACTTTTGGATAGCTCCATCTACCAATAAATACTGATGGTGGCGTACTTCCATCTAAATCTTTACCTACTTTTACAGATTTCATCTGAATTTTTTCTGTTAATTTTTTTAAATAGGCATTTTTTGATCTAAACATATACTTAATTTATATTATAAAGTAGTATTTTAAAATATTGTTTTACTTATTTTTATAATATTTATTATATTTAGTATTGAGAATTTAGTATTTATAATATTTAGAATTGAGAATATTTATATAAGTATATAGTATAATATATTACTATACTTTAATTGAATATATTAGTGATATATTAGATTAATAAATAAAAAGGTTTTTTATATGAATAATAAAGATAAAATAGCTGAAGCTACATTTTTGCTAGCTCTTAAGTATGGGTTTGATAATGTATCTTTAAAACAAATTCAAGAAGCAGCAAATGTAACTACTGGAGCAGTATATTACCATTTTGATAATAAAAACGACATATTAAAACATATGGTTGAATTATATCTTTTAAATGAAATTGATAATTTTAAAAAAATAGTTAAAAATTATAAAGGTACTATAGTTGAAAAATTAAAATTTGTTTTTTATTATCATACTTGTCTTGATATTGAGAAAGATTGCAATATTTTTGAGCTTTCTAATAAAGAGGGAGTTGATTATAAAGAGTATTATTTATTACTTATGGGTATTTATCATCAACATCCTGAACTAAGAGAAACTTACCATGAATTAAATCTTAAAATATTTAATTTTTATAAAGATTTAATAGAAGAGTCAAAAAAGAAAAAAGAAATTTCTGAGGATATTAATTCTGAAGATGCAGCTCTTTATATTTTCACAATATTTATGGGTTTCATTGAACTTTCTATAATATTTCCTCATTTTGGATTAGAAAAACTCATAGATTTAAATTTAGATATGATATGTAAGAATTTAGGATTAGATTCATAGTAAATAATTGTTTTTAATTAATTTTATTTTACTATTATTATTTAATTTTTAAATATTATTATCTATATTTTATTATTATATTTTTTAATATTTTTAATATTTTTATTAATACTTTTTTTATTTTTTATTCTTATTTTAATATTATTCTTATTTTAATATTATTCTTATTTTAATATTTTTATTTATAATAATATTTTATTTTCAATAATTTCCTTATTTTTAATAATTTTATTATTTTTAATAATTTTCATTCTAACTTTATTGTATTATTTGAAAAGTAAATTTTATTATACTGTTCTAACATAATATTATTAGATTCATTAAATTCCCATATTTTTATATATATTTATATACTATCCATATTTTTATTTATATTTTATTCATATTTTTAATTATATCTTTCATTATATGCCTTGATTTATTTTTGATATTTTATCATTTTATGGGAAAAACCTTATTAATCTTTAAAAAATGAAATTTTCTTAGTTCGATCTGTCATATTCCTTAGATTTTGGTGTTTTAAATGAATATTAATAAAAAAAGTATTAATAAAAATAATAAAAATAATAATAGTAATAATAAAATAAATGAAAACAGAAAACCAAATGATTTGATTAATGAAACATCTCCCTATCTCTTGCAACATGCATACAATCCAGTAAATTGGCATCCTTGGAATGAAAAATCTTTTTCACTAGCTAAAAAAGAAAATAAACCTATATTTTTAAGTATTGGGTATTCAACATGTCATTGGTGTCATGTAATGGAAAAAGAATCTTTTGAAGATGAAGAAGTAGCTAAGATTTTAAATGAAAACTTTATAAGTATAAAAGTTGACAGAGAAGAAATGCCTTCTGTTGATAGCATGTATATGGAATCAGCTATTATTTTCACAGGAAATGGTGGTTGGCCATTAACAGTTTTAATAGATCATGATAAAAAACCTTTTTTTGCAGGAACATATTATCCTAAAATATCTCTTATTAGAATATTAAATGATGTATCTAATACTTGGAAGAATGATCCAAATAAAGTTAAAAATATTGCTAATGATATAATTAATGATTTAAAAAATTTAAATAGATTAGATCGGCTTGATAATAAAAATATTATCAATAATAGAGATAAAGATGGACCAGTTTTAGATTATTCTCTAATTGAAAAAACATTTGAAGATCTTAAATCAAGGTTTGATAATCGGTTTGGAGGATTTGGATATGCTCCTAAATTTCCATCAGTTCAAAACATTCTTTTTTTAAATAGATATTATTTTCAAACAGAAAGTTTGGAAGCAAAAGATATGGTTGAAAAGACATTAGATAGTATGTTTAATGGAGGTATTTTTGATCATATTGGTGGTGGTTTTTCAAGGTATTCAGTTGATTATAAATGGTTAGTTCCTCATTTTGAAAAAATGATGTATGATAATGGTTTTTTAGCTATAGCTTATCTTGAAGCTGGTTTATTATTTAATAAAAAGTATCTTAAAATAGCTAAAAAAATTTTGGACTATTGTTTTAGAGAAATGTTAGGAGAGCATGGGTTTTACACTGCTCAAGATGCAGATAGTGAAGGTGAAGAAGGAAAATATTACTTATTCACAATAAATGATATTAGAAAAGTTTTAGGCTCTTCAGACTCTGAAAAATTTTGTAAATTATTTGATATAACTAGAGATGGAAATTTTAAAAAAAAGAATATTCCTAACTTAATTAAAACCTTTTATAATAATAAAGAAGATTATGATGCTATTTTTATAAGTGAAAATTACAATATACAAGGTTATGATAAAGATAATCACAATATAAGTGAGAATATTATTCAAAATCATGATTCTGATGGAAATTTTGAATTTAATTCATTTATTGAAGATTCTACAAAAAAATTATATGATTTTAGGCTAAAAAGAACTCCTCCATTTAAAGATAAAAAGAATTTAGCTTTTGTTAATGGATTAATGATAGCTACTTTGTCTATGGGGGCAAATATCTTAAAGAAAAGAGAATATATTGAAAAAGCTGAAGAAATTGGAGAATTTATTATAAATAAGTTAATAAAAAATGGAAGACTATATACTAGTTATAAAGATGGCAAAATCAGAAACAAAGGAGTTTCAGATGATTATGCTTATGTTATATGGGGATTTATTGAGTTATTCCAAGTAACATTAAATAAAAAATGGTTAAACAATGCTCAAAATTTAATGAATAGCATGATTAATCTATTTTTTGATGATGGAGTTTTATATTTATCTGGATCTGATGTAAATGATCTACCAATTAGAACTAAAAATGTTTATGATGGTGCTATTCCTTCAGGTAACAATATAAGTGTATTTAATCTTATGAGATTGTATTCAATTACAAATAATGATTATTATAAAGATGTTTTTGAAGAGATTATTTATAGTTTAAAGACAGATATTGAAAAAAATCCATTAGCATTTATAACATTGATTTCAGGATTAATTTATGATAAATCTGGTGGTCTTCATATTAATTTATCCCTTGATTTAGATAATAAAAATAATAATAAAGACATTACTAAAAACATTACTAAAGACATTACTAAAGATATTACTAAAGATATTACTAAAGATATTAATAGAGATATTAATAAAAATATTACTAAAGATTGTATTAATATTGCTAAAGAAAAATTAAACTTTTGGAATCCTTTTTTAACTATTTCTCTTATTGATAAAGATTCTGAAAATTTTAATGAAAATATGGTTTCTGTTTGTGAAAATATGACCTGTAAACCTTATAAAAAAATTGATGACTTTTTATGTGATGATATTGATTCTAAAATTATTAAATTAACTAATAAAAAAGTAGAAAATTATTAAAAATAATAAAATTATTAAAAATAAGGAAATTATTGAAAATAAAATATTATTATAAATAAAAATATTAAAATAAGAATAAAAAATAATAAAAATAGGGAATAATAAAAGATAAACTGGCATAATATGAGGTAATAAGAAATAATAAGGAATAATAAGGAATAATAAAAGATAATAAGATATAATATAAGGTAATAAGAAATAATAGGATATAATGGAAATAATAAAAAATAATAGAGGATAATATAATTTTACCCTTCTATTGTTATATTATCATTTAATAGTGAATTGTCTGTTGATTTAAGTATTTTTCCATCTAAAACTTCTATTACTCTATCAGCTAATTTAGCTACATTCATATCATGTGTTACCATAATTAATGTAACATTTTTTTCTTTATGCATTTTATTTAATTGATCTAATATTTTTTTACTAGTCCTTGAATCAAGGGATCCTGTAGGTTCATCAGCTAATATTATTGAAGGATCATTTGCCAAAGCTCTTGCAATAGCTACTCTTTGCCTTTCTCCTCCAGATAGTTTAGTTGGTTTGATTTTTGCCTTATCTTTTAACCCTACACTATCTAAGAGTTTTAAAGCTAAGGTTCTTCTATCTTTACTAGATAGTTTTCCTTCAAACATAGGTATTTCTACATTTTCAACTACTGAAATATTTGGGATCAAATTGTGTAGTTGAAATATAAAACCTATCTTTTTTGATCTAAATTCATCTAACTTCTTGTTTTTACTTAAATCATAACCTGCAACATTAATTGTTCCACTATCTGCTACATCTAATGCTCCAAGCATGTTAAGTAGTGTTGATTTACCAGATCCAGATGGTCCAATAATGGATACAAATTCTCCTTCTTTTATATCTAAATCAATTCCATTTAAAGCTTTTATATTGCCTTTTTCATAGCTTTTTTCTAAGCCTTTAATTTCAACAATATTCTCTTTGACGATATTATTTTCATTATTTTCATTAATGTATTTATTATTATCTTTAACTAATTTTTTATTAATATCTTTATTATTATTTTTATTATTTTCATCTATATTTTTAATTTCATTTGTTTCAGTTAAATCATTGTTTCCCATTAAAATCACCTCCATTTATTTATTCATATCTTAATGCTTCAGTTGGTGGGAGTCTACTAGCTCTCCATGCAGGATAAAGTCCTCCAACAAGTCCCACAACAATTGCTACTGCAAATGCTTGTAAGAATATGTATGGTGTGTACATTGGAGTCATGCTTCCTAAAACACCTAAAGCTACTAAGATTTCAAGTCCCACTACTCCGATTATTGAACCTATAACTCCCGAGGTCACTGTAAGTACAATTGATTCTCCAAGTATCATTCCAAGTATTCTTCTTCCTTTCCATCCAACAGCTTTTAAAACACCAATTTCTCTTGTTCTTTCATATACAGACATAATCATAGTGTTTATTATTCCAATTCCTCCAATGATTATAGCTAAAAGGGAGATTGCAAATGACGCGCTATTTACCATATCTAATGCATTAGCTATTGTTTCAATATCTGAAATAGATGTTACTGTAGTAATATTATCTCCATAATCATCTTCGATTGTTTTTGTAACACTATCTACATCAACACCACTATCAACTTTAACATAAATCATACTGATGTTTCCAGCATCATCCATTAAATCTTGAACACTCTTAAGTGAGCTGTATGCTCCTTCATCTTGATTAGGATCTCCTGTTTCAAATATTCCAGTTATCTTGTATTCTTCTCCATTTATTTCTAAGTTATCATTGACAGTTTTGTTTAATTTATCTGCAGATATTTTCCCAAGTATAATCTCATCTGCATCATTTTTAAACATTGTTCCTTTAGTTAATTTTAAATCTGCAAAATCTGTATCTTTTGAATCAATACCAATTAGTGTGAAAAATCGAGAGTCTGGAACTGAAACCATTCCAATATAAACTCCTGCAGCATTTTTAACACCACTCACATTATTAATCGTTGATGTCCAATTTTCACTAAAAGTGCTTGTGCCTAGTGGATTAGTGGTAGTACCTGAGTTATCTGTTTTTCCACTTATTGAAAAGTCAGATCCTCCTGCATGTAATGTTTCATCCATGGTTGAAGTTAGTCCTGCTGTTATGGCTCCAAGTGCAACAATTGTAGCTATTCCTATCCCAATTCCAATAATAGCAAGAATTGCTCTGCTTTTATTTCTAAAGGGATTTTTAAAAATTAATGATATAAATGACATAAACAATAATTAAGTTTGATAATATATTTAAAATTAATGTCCTTTTTAAGTATCTTTAGTATTTTTTTTATCTTTATTGAGTATTTAGTTATATTTATATATAAAAAGTAAATATTATTAGTAGTGAATATTCTATATTATTTTCATATTACTATTTTATAATGAATAAAATTCTGTATATTGGAGGTTTTACATGTGAATTAAAAATACCAGATCATTTAAAGTATCATTTTGGTTTAGTTTATTTATATAAGCTTGGTTTTAATAATAGTATTAATAATTACTTTATAAATAGTATTAAAAATACTATTAAAAATAATATTATAATAATATTTAATAATTGTATTAATAATAATATTTAATAATTGTATTACTAATGATATTAACAATAATATTAATAATAATAATATTAATAATAATATTTTATTTTCCAATGATTTCTTTTATAACGGCCTTATCTGTAGAATCTAATGATTTTGTTAAGTATATTCCAATTAAATAAACGATGATTGCTACAGGAAGAGCTATCCACATTGATAAATTGAGTATCAACAGAATAATAGCTAATATAATTCCAGAAACACAAATTTTCACTATTCCATAAATTAAGGATTTATCTGGCTTGTATTTATTTTTTAGAATGATATAAGTCATTAATATGAATATTATTACTCCTGTAATTACTGTAGCTATACTTGCTCCAATATAACTTAAGTAATATATTAAAAATAGATTTAAAACTACATTTACTAAACAAGCTAATCCATTTATTTTTGTAACAGCTACTTCACTATTAGATGAATTTAAAAGTGATGTCGATGCTCCATTAATCATAATGAATAGTACATTCCATATTAATATTTTTAAAACATCTCCAGCAAAAATATAGCTTTCTCCATAAATAAATGTTATAATATCTTGTGAATATATTGTTATTCCAATAGCAAATGGTAACATGATCATTAGTAAATATTTTATGGATTTTTCATAAGAAACTTTTAAAAGATCTTCTGAATCTTTATATAATTTTGACATTAATGGAAAAACAACATAAGTATAAACTGTATAAATTGTTGTAAAAACAGTGATAATCTTATAAGCTGAACTATATATTCCAACAGCAGTACTACCTGCCATAAATGATATCATAACTGTATCAATCATAAAGTATATGGTAGTAAATATTCCAGTTATTCCAAAGGGAATAGCCTGTTTTATAGATTTTTTCCAAAAATCTAAATCAATTTGAATTTTAGGAACTACTATTCTATTTTTAATATTATTATATAAATAAATTAGAGTAATTATACTTCCAACCATATATGATAAGGCAACAGCAATCAATCCTAAGTTAAAATATGTTAAAAGAAGAGTTCCTGATAGTATTAATGAGCTATTTATAATTATTCCTATAGCTTGGTATTTCATTTTGCTAAATGCTTGGAATACTCCATTGAATAACCATCCCATATTTAAGAATATAGTTTGTATTGCAAATAACAGTACTACTTCTATTGTTAGTAAATTGTAATCCATTATCAATAAAATGACTAATGTGGCTATAAATGATAATATTGATAAGAATATTTTTAATGGAATTGCATTTCCTATGTATTTTTGTGATAATTCTGGTGATCTTGATAAATCTCTTGTAACATATGTATTAATTCCTAAATCAATAAATATGCTCATAATGCCTGTAAAAGAAATAGCAAAATTCATTATTCCAAAATCTGAAACTCCTAAATATCTAGCTAACAAGACAATCCATACAAATCCAAAAATGCTTGTTATTACCTGTGAAATAAGTAACCAGCTAGTATTTTTAAAAATTTCATTTATTTTGCTCATATTTTCACTAGTGTTTAAGTTTTTATATTTTAATTTCTATGATTTAAGTTGAGATATTAGAATAAAATTAGTTTGATAAAGTTGTTTATTTGTTTCTAGTTAAATTGTTATAAAAATATTTTTAAAGGATTATAATTGTTATAAAATTGTTTTTTAATTGTTTTTAGAGGGTTATAATTGTTATAAATTTTTTTTTAAATTAATTTTAGATTTCATTATTTTTAAACCATTTTATTGTTGTTTCTAATTGTTTATTGAATAAAGAAGGATCAACTCTAAATCCGATATGTTTCATATTTTGAACATTAGCTAAAGAATGTTTTATATCTCCTGGACGTTCTTCTTTATAAATAGGATCTAATTCAGAGCCTAATGTATTTTTTATAATATTATAAAGCTGATTAATACTCATAGATATTCCAGAAGCTACATTCATAACTCCATTATATTTTGATTCTGCTGCTGCAATATTTGCTTTTACAATATCCTTAACATAAATGAAATCTCTTGTTTGTTCTCCATCTCCATATATAATTGCTTGTTCATTGTTAACTAAGGAATGTATAAAATTTGGTATCACTGCTGCATATTGAGAATTTACATCTTGACGAGGTCCAAAAACATTAAAATACCTTAAAGAAACAGCTGATAACTCATAACTTTCAAAAAAAGACTGGCAATATAATTCACAAGATGCTTTTGATGCAGCATATGGGGATGTAGGCATTAATGGTTCACTTTCACAGAGAGGCATATTTGGATTTTCACCATAAACAGCAGAAGAAGATGAGAAAACAAGTTTTGAAATTTCAGAATCTTTAGATGCATTTAGTAGTTTTACAGTTGCATCAACATTATTTTCATTAGATTTTATAGGGTTTTTAACACTCATTGGAACGCTTGCAAGAGCAGCTAAATGAAATATATAGTCTACATCTTTTAAAATTAGAGTTAAATCATCTAGGTTAATTGTAGTCAAATCTTCAGTTATTATTTTAAGGTTTTCATGGTTAGGATTAGCTAAGTTCTCAATTTTTCCAGATGATTTATTGTCAATTATTGTGATTTGGTTTTCATTGATTAATTCTTCAACGATGTGTGATCCAATGAAACCTAATCCTCCAGTAACTATGATGTTTTTGTTTTTCATTTGAATTACCTATTAGTATTTTTCAGGGATTTTTAATATAAGATTGTTTAAGATTGTTTTTAATATAAATACTATATTTTTTAATAGTATAATATAGTAGTATAATATAGTATATTTTTAATATTTAATTATAATTTTAATTATAATAATTATGATAGTATAATATCATAGATATGATAATATAATATCATAATAGAATTATAATAGAATATTATATTTTTAATATATTTATCTCTAAATATATTGTTATTTGTAGGTATATTATTATTTTCTAGATTATTTATTTTTAAGATTATTAAAATTTATTCTTCAGATTACTATTTTCTAGATTATTTTTCTTTAGATTATTATTTTTTATGTTATTCTTTTTTTATATTATTATTATTCTTTTTTTATGTATTAAAATACTTTTTACTTTTTCAATATTTTTAATAATATTTTTTAAACTATTAATAAAAATAGTAGAAATATAATTGATATGTAAATAAAATATGTTTAACCTTTAATATTATGTTATTTTTTATTTTTATTTTTATTTTTCACGAATTTAATTAAAACATTTTTAATTTATTTAAGTTTCAGGATTTAAAATAAAAAATAATTTTTAGATATATATAGGTTTCTCCAACCAGCAAGTAATAAGTTTTATATATTATAATTGGTAAACATTTTATCATGATTATTCATGTTGATGAGATGTACTTATTACTAAATTTGTTAATTACAGTAATTGTATCTATAGTAATTGCATTGGGATTGGGATTACCTTTACTTCCAAAAAAACCTATTAGATTCTCATTTGATAAAAGCGCAATATTTCCCACTCCTATTTTTGCTATTGGATTTTTAGCAATTTGTTTTTCTGTTAATTTCTATTGGATTTACAATGGAATGTTATTAGCTGTGTTTTGGGGTGTTATTTCTGGATTATTTGTTAAATACGCCTTTGATTATGTATTTCCAAAGCCTGATGATGAAAACGGAGATAATTTGAATAAAGATTCTTCTAGTGAACTTTCAAAAACAAAGGAGGCTAACTAATGAACGAAATTTTAGGAATTATTATTGCAGCTATTATAGCTTGGTTAAATTTTGTTCTTATTGATACTTATCTTGGTTTACCTGAGGCTCCTGGTGTTAAAGGTGCAGATATTGTAGGTCATGATATTAAAAAAAGAGGTGGCGATATATCAGGTGGATTCTTCCAAGGGAATATATTGTGTTCTCCAGATGCTTCTGCAGGAACTCTCTTAGTTTCAATCGGTTATATGTTAATTGGAATTGAAGGTGGATTGATAGCTACTTTCTTTGTTTATATAGGAAATCGATTATGTGCAGATCCTGGATATGCAGGTACTGTTGGTGCATTAACTACAATAGTTATAATATACTTAACATCTTTCATTGGTTTAACACCAGAAATGTTTGTTGTGGGCATGGTAATAGCTATAACTACTATTCAAGGGTTACATCATCCAAGTTCATCTAAATTACTTGGTCGCATCGCTAAATCTTTTAACAGATATACTAAATTAGAATAATCATTATTAGAAGATTATAACATTAAATTTATAATATAATATTTTTATAATATGATATTTATAATATGGTATTTTTGTTATATCTAAATTATGCTTTTTAGTTTAATTATGTATTTATTAGTATTTGAGTTTATATTATATAATTTAGTCTTATAGTTTAGTTTAAAATGTGATTAAATGAATCAATAATCGTTATGTGTATTATAATAAGTTTTATATGTATTATAATAATTTAATTATAAAATATAATAATAAGTTTTATAATAATAATTTTATAATAATTTAATAAATCATGTTTAATTTATATAGGTGATAGTAATAGTTATATAGATAATAGTAATAGTTGCTTAAAAAAGTAATAATTACTTAAAAATAGATTTAATTTAAGATAAATTTTATGTTTATAAATAAAAATTGTATTATATTGGAATGTTAATTATGATAGAAGAAATCATTGGAATAATTATTATTATAATGGCTATAAGAACTATTTTAGCTAAAAATAAAGCTGAAAGAATGCTTTATGTTAATGTTATTGACTTTGCTGTTTCAGCACTTATTGCATTAACTGTTGATAGTCCGTTTGGTCTTATAATTGCTATTACATTTTTCATAACTTCTACTATTGGTTCTAATGCAATAGCTTATACTTTAAATAGGCTAGAAAATGAAATTATCCTTGATGAGTGAATATGTTATGATGAGCAAATATCTTATAATATTAGTATAATCGGTGAATTTAATGATTTTTTTAGATTTTCTTAATGTAACATCTATATCAATAATCTTGATGTTTATTGGTGCTTTTGGTATTATATTGCTTGTTAAACCTCTTGATAAGCTTATAATGTTTGCAGTTATGGAAGCAGGATTATTATTAGCGGTTGTTTCATTTAGATATTTAGATGTAGCTTTAGTAATTGCTCTTTTTGGACCAATATCTACTGTTATATTCCTTTTATCCATTATTAAAATTAATGATATTCGAAAGAGAGATATTAAAGAGGGAAATAAAAACAATCCTGAAGGTGAGATATTTGATTGAAATTCAAATGTTATTTTATGCGGGTTGTATATTAGCTATAATTGGAAGCATAGCTACTGTAGCAGGCCCTGGAGTTAATGATCCTATTGTCAGAACGTTTAATACAGAAATTGCTGCAGTTGGAATATCATTAATATTTCTTGTTTACAATCATACCTTAGCACTAATGACTTTTGTGGCTGCTACTGCAGCTATTACTTTGATTTTACTTAGGGCTATAACTAGACTAGAAGAAATGGGGGCTGACGTATGAGCCGGATTGGTCGTTTTTGGAACTCTCTTGCTAATCCAGATAAAATTCCTAAAATTTATTCTGTAATATTAGCAGCAGTTATTTTAGTTGGATTTATTGTTCCTTTAAGTTTAGATGTTGACCAAATTTATCCAAGACCTGCTCCTCAAGTTCAAATTGAGCAAGGAACTCCTACTGCTCCTTATGATAGAGGTGGTATTCCTTTAGAAGTTCCAGGTATAACTAAAGCTCAATATCCAGAAAATTCAATGTCTTTAGGTATGGTAACTTCTTATATGAGTCCTCAGGCGCTTCTTGTAGCATCGCTTTCTCCATATTTTGGAACTAGTATTTATTCTTCGCCAGGGGGACTTATTGATGAGATTCTTTATTATACAAGAGGTTTTGATACAATATTAGAATCTTCAATATTGATGATGTCTTTTATTATAGCTTCTTGGTTAGCACTTAACTTTACTATAAATAGGAAAAAAGAAAATGATGAGAAAACCCATTCTAAAGATGGTTCTTCTAAATTAAAAAAGGAGTAGAATGATATGGTAACTTTGGTTCCAGAAGTTGTTCCAGCTATTACAGCATCTTTATACCTTCCTGCATTGTATGTAGCGATATTAATAGGGTTCATTGGTTTAACTGGGATTGCTATTCAGAAAAGAGATATTCATATTTTAATCCTAACTGATCTTGTTGGCTTAGCTATGTTAATTGTAGTTGCAGCTGTTGGAACAGATTTAGCTGAAGCATTGATACTTCCTGGTTTAGTTGTAGAATTAGCTGAGATTATGGCTATTTCAGAAATCTTAATATCTCGTGAAATGAGAAAAGCTGAAAATTCAGTTCCTAAAGATAGAACTATAACAGAAAAACCTTCTGTATTTCCACTTCCTTTAAGTTTAGATATGGAGATTATGAAAACAGCTCCAAATTTTATAGCTCTTGTTATGATATTATTTGGTGCATTTTTAACTGGTTTTACTGGTGGTGCAGTTGCTGGTGGAGGTATATTATTCTATATGATGTGTAAGAAGGCAAGAGGGTTACCAGTATTTGTGGTTGAAGGTATTGGGGCAATATCTGGTATTTCATGGTGTTTATGGATAGTTGGATTTGTATTGTTCTTCTTGGCTCCTCAATATTGGCTTCTTTCATTATTTATGGCTGCTTGTGGTTTAGTTTTAAAAGTAGCTTCAAAATTAGGATTGATTGGATCTATTCTTACTGAAGAATATAGGAGAGAATAATTAAGTAATGAGATAGATTGATATTAGAATAGATTAAAATTAAATTATATTGATAGTAAATTATAATAGTGAATTATATTCGTATTAAAATAGTACTAAATAGATTTATATTAGAATATAATACTATTCTAAATTCAAAAAGATTCAAATATGATAAATCGATAATATGTCGAGAATTTATAATTATTGAAAAAATTAAGAATAAAAATGATTATAATAAAAGATTATAATAAAAATGATTATATTTAATAGATAATTTATTATAAAATAAAGAGGATTATTATGGATATTACGTCATTAGGTGGTAATTTACTTGGAACAATACCTTTAGGTGATATTGTACTATATTTAACTCCATTCCATCTATTTATGTTTGCAGTTGTCTTAATATTCACATTTTTAATAGCTATTAGTAGAACTGAAACTCAAGTTGAAGCAGAATTTGGAACTTTAAAGGAAAATAAGGTTTCAATTGGTTTGGCTGAGTTTAAGGTAAGAAGATTTTTAGCTATTATTTGTGGGTTGGCTACTGCTGGAGCAATGATTACTGGAGATTTATTTAACTTAACCTTGTTTATTGCTTTAATTGGTATTGTTAATGTGGGTATAGTTTCTGCAGTAAAACAAGTTGATGTTCTTGATGCAGCTTATCAGTATGGAATTATGGCTATGATTTCTTCTCTTCCTTTGTTTGGTGGAGCATCTATAATTCTTGCAGCTACTGGAACTTTAAGTTTATTTGTAATTTCTGGTTTAGTTGCAACTCCTATGATGATTTTTGGAGCGATTCTCCTTTTAATAGGAGTAGCTGGTGAAACTGGTATAGCTCCATTTTTTGCTACAAAAGCTGAGATGTTTAGGACACCAGGTTCTCCATTCTTATTAATAATTCATTTAAGTTCTTTAATGGTAATTATAAGGGTGATTGAAGTATTGTTGATAATTGTAACATAATAAATTGTAATATAAAAAATTGCAATATAATAAATTTTAATATAATAATTATTTTATTATATATTACTTTATTAAAAATCATCTCATTAAAAATTATATCATATTTATCATTATAGATATTATATATATTATTAAAAATTATGTTATTATAAAATTATGTTATTATAAAATTATGTTGTTATAAATTATATTATTATAATAAAAAAATTTATAAAAGATTTATATAGATTTAATAAAATTATTGAATTAATAGGTGTGAAAATGAATAAACTAATGCTAACTAGCTGTTCATTATTGATAATATCTTTATTGCTAATATTATATGCTTTAATATTTAGTCCTTCTGATTGGATTGTTTATGGGATAGCTATTGTATTCATACCACTATTTATACTTTCATTAGGTTTAATAACTATGGCAAAAGCTAAAAGAGAAGAAATGGAGGAAAGAACTGAAGAACCATTCATTGGATATTAATTGGTTATATAATTAATTCTTATGTTTAGTTTTTCTTCTTGAGTTGATACTATGAATTTAATGGCTAATATCATTATTAATGTTGTAATAGCTTTCTTATTAGGTAGTTTATTATTAGGTTTCCATAGGAAAGTTATGGCGAGGATACAACTTAGACCTGGCCCTCCAATTATCCAACATTTTCTTCATTCTTTAAAATTCTTTTTTAAAGAAGCATCGTTTCCAAAAACTGCATCTATGCCATTTTATATAGCCATTGCTTGTATGTATTGTGCTATATGGATTGTTGCTGTTATTGTTGGTCCTGTTACTTATGGGTCATTATTACTAATATTTGGTGTTTATGCTGTTTATAAAATTGTTGAACACAATGCAGGTTCTTCATCAGGTTCTCCTTATGGTAAAATGAGTTGTGTTAGAGCAGTTTTTTCAGCAGCTGCTGAAATTCCATTATTTGCAGTTTTAGCTATTGTATTTCTTCAAACTGGAACTATGAATTTAGGTGAGATTATTACTTACCAATCTGCTAATGGTCCATTAATATATTCAATTCCTTTAGCTGCATTAATGTTCTTTGTTCTTATAGTTTCTAAATCACCATACTCTCCTTTTTCAATAACTAAGGGAAAAGATATTATCTCTGGCTTTGAAACTGAGCATTTCGGTGTTTTAAGAGGTTATATGATGCTTTCAGAATCAATTGCATGGTATATTTTATTATGGGTATTTTTAACAGTGTTCTTTGGACCACTTTCAATAATTGAATATTTAATTGGAATGATTTTGATTACAGCTATTACTGCAGTTATAAATGCTACTACTCCGATTTTAAATCCTAATCATACTGTTATGAGTCAAATATCTTTAGCTATTATTGGAATTGGAGGATCACTTTTATTGATGTTTTTAGCTTAAATTAGTGATAAATGGTCATTTTGATAAATCGATGTTTAATAGATCTGATCTTTAATAGATCTAATCTTTAGTAGATTTATTAAATCTTTAGTAGATCTATTAAAATTTTTTATTATTTAAAATCTATTAATAAATAGTTATATTAATAAAATAGATCTGTTAAAAAATTACATTATTTAATTAAACTTATAGTAATTAATATAAATTATAAAATTGAAAATTTATACCTTAACTTAGGGATATTATGAATAAAGAGAAAGATTTTGTTGTATTAACCTCATGTATGGCTATTGGAGTTATATTAGCTAGTGGTTTTGCTGCAGTATTACAAAGATGGTTGGTTCTTCCTGTAACTATATTTGGAATTATAATGTTTTCTTTAATTTTACTTCAAAATAAAGAGAAATTTGCCCATATAACTGAAAATTTAGAAAATATAGTCTTTATGATAACATTAATTATTATAATAATATCCTTTATAATACTTTTTAAGCCTATGTAGTAAATATTAACCAATTATGATCTTTTTAGAGTGATATGAATGAGTGAATTATCCTATTTAATATATATACTGGTCTTTATTATAGGGTCTGTTTTAGGTCTTTTGATAAGCTATAAAAAACATGGAGAGCCTTTTGTATTTAATGGTATTGAAATATTCTCTTTAATTATTGCTATTATTGGATGGATATTATTATTTAATTATAGCTTTATTTATCATATAATTGGTTTTATTTCACCAGAAATATTAATATCAATAGGGTTATTCTTAATAGCTTTAGTAATTGGAATGAGGCCTGGATATGGAAGAAAAGAAACTCTAATAGGAATAATCCTATCAGCTATAATTTGGATTATTACTTATATGCTTATTTAATCCTTAAAAACTTTTATATGAGATAATAATTATTATTTAAAAATTTACTACCTGATAATTATATAATTTCTTAAATAATATATTATTATGATATATTATTATAATAATATAATTTTTAATATAATTGAAATAATAAAATGTATATAATATTCAAATTTAATATAATAATCAAATTTAATATAATAATCAAATTCAATATAATAATTAAATTTAATGTAATTAAATTTTAATATATTTAATCACACTAAATATATTTAATCAGATCTAATAAGAATAATAATTATAAGAATAATAATTAGTTTAATAATAATTAAAAATTACTATCTATGGTGATATTGTGGATGAAGATGATGAGCTGCTGGAAACAATGAAACTTAGAATTCTTCAAAGTTTCAGATGGAGAGAAGATGTTGTTAATCCGTTAGCTAAAGAGTTAGAAATTTCCAATGAAATGTTTGAAAAAATCTTAATGAACCATCTAGATATGTCTAGTTTAGAAGCCCTTCATGCCACTCTTGAATCAGCTAAGCCTCAATGCCTTTCTGAAAAGCTTCATGCAGATTTGAGATTTTGTTGGTTATGTGATGTTATGGAATTAGTAACAATTGAAGAAGCTAATAGAATTAAATTATCTTTGGTAAAAGAAATAATTGATGGAAAAGATTATGATATGGCTTTAAAAGATGGTAAAAAGCAAGTTTTAGACTTGTTGTTAATGTAAATATTAATTTAATATGATTTATTGTAATAATATTAATAATAATGCAGTAATCAAATAATAAATATAATATAATTAAATATTATTTAATTAAAAAATATTATTTAAAAAATATTATTTAATTAAAAATTAAGTTGAATAAAAAACTAAATCTGAAATCATGTTTGATTTAAAAAGTAAATTTGATTTAAGAGGTTAATAAATGATAAATACTCTTAAAGATATTGTTAGAAAAAGTTCTATCCATGTTTGTTTAGTAAATTGTGGGGGATGTAATGGTTGTGATGTTGAAATTGTCGCACTTTTATCTCCTAGATATGATCTTGAACAATATGGAATTTATGTTCATAATAATCCTCGTGAAGCTGATGTTATATTGATAACTGGAGCTGTTACTGAACAATGGATTAAAAAAATAAGAAGAATATATACAAAAGCCCCTGAACCTAAAGTAGTTGCTTGTATTGGAAATTGTCCATTATCTGGAGATGTATTTAACCAAGAAGGTGGGAAAGTACATGCTCCTGTTTCTGATTTCATTCCAGTGGATGCTGAAATTTCTGGATGTCCTCCAAGACCTAGTGAGATTTTAGAAGCAATTTTAGCTGTTGCTCCTGGAGCTATTGCAGCTAGGGGGAGAGAAGCTAATGGAAAAGAAGTTGTAAAAGAGTCTAATGAGGGAGGTAAATAAATGATATTGCCTATTGGTCCAATTCACCCAGGTTTAAAAGAACCACTTCGGCTTAAATTACATACTCAAGGAGAAAAAGTTTTAAAAGCTGAAATTGATTATGGTTATGTTCATAGGGGAATTGAGAAGATTATGGAAGGTAAAACTTGGCAAAAATGTATTTACCTTGCTGAGAGAGTTTGTGGAATTTGTTCTTATGAGCATACTCAGACTTTTGCTGAGACAATTGAGAAAATTTCTGATGTTCGAGCTCCTGTTCGAGCTCAGCTTTTGAGAGTTATTACAAATGAGTTAGATAGGATTCAAAGTCATTTTTTAGCTAATTCTACTTATTTTAAGGCAATAGAACATGAAACATTGTTTATGTATGTTTTATCTTTAAGAGAGCATGCAATGGATGCTATTGAATTATTAACTGGTAATAGAGTTAATATGGGATGGAATGTTGTTGGTGGCGTTCGTATGGATGCAAAAAATATTCATCTTGATGCTATTTTAGAAAAAATTAGTCTCATAGAAAAAGATTTAGATAGATATACAGAGATTTTTAGTGAAGGACCTCTTGTTGGTCTTCGTTCTAAAGATGTAGGGAAAATGACTAGGGAAGAAGCTTTAAAAGGCAGAGCTGTTGGGCCTATTGGAAGAGCTTCTGGTTTAAAACATGACTTAAGAGAACAACATCATACTTATAGGGATTATCTTGATTTTGATCCTATTTGGAGAAAGGAAGGAGATAATTATGCAAGAACTATGAATAGATTTGATGAAGTTGCTCAGTCTATTGATTTAATTAGACAAGCTATTGATGTTTTGCCTGATGGTGATATTAGAACTAAAGTTGATATTGGTTCTGGATATGCTGAATGGAGAAATGAAGCTCCAAGAGGTGAAGTTGCTTACATGATTGAAACTAATGGTAATCTGATTAAGCATATCTCTATTAGAACCCCAAGTATTATGAATATTGATTCATGTGCTAAATTTATGCTTAAAGATGTTGCAACAGTTTCTGATGCTGTAGCTACTTATGCTAGTGCTGATCCATGTATTGCTTGTGCTGAACGAGTAGCTATTATAGATGTTGATAAAGGTGAGACTTCAAAAGATATTTATAATTTAAAATAATTTAATAGTTAACTTCTAATATTTCTTTTGAAGTTGTATTATAATATGATCAAATATAATGTGGTTATTTAAATATAAGGGAAAAATATGTCTTCTGTAATTTGGTATTTATATGAATTTGCTAGGAAATCTTTTTTTGAAGGGGTCACTGATGCAAAATCTAAACATGATATTGTTGAAAAGCCTGATAGATTTAGGGATTTTCCAGAAGTGCTTAAAGAGTATTGTATAGCTTGTGGAGCTTGTACTCAATCTTGTCCTTCTCCTCATGCTATTAAACTTGTTAGGGATGGAGACAATGATGATGGTGAAGGTCAGACTTATCCTGTAATTAATACTAGAGCTTGTATTAGGTGTGGTTTTTGTGCAGAAGTTTGTCCAACTGAACCAAAAACTTTACTTTGTGGTGAAAATCATTTAATTAGGGAAGAATTTAATATTATTCCTTCTAAAAGACAATACACTGTTGATGATTTTTTATGTATTAAATGTAAAAAGTGTATTAAATCTTGCCCTGTAGATGGAGCTATAATTGAAAGAGATAATAAAATTGCAGTAGATCAATCTAAATGTATTTCTTGTGGTAATTGCTTAGAAGCTTGTCCTGTTAAGGGAGCTATGAAAGGAGTATTTATAGATAATCTCGAAGATCAAAAAGCTATTATTCGTCTTGTTGTAAATACTCTTGAAGAGTTTATTGAAAGTAAAGAAGATGAATTACAAAGTTTACCTTCTGAAAAACTTCTTAAATTACAGTTACCTTTATCTAAAATTTGGGATAAGGCATTACAGATATTACCTGATGAAGAAGTTGCTTTAGAAGTTATTGAAAATGCAACTGATAGATTAAAAATTAGGATTATTACTTGGGATGAGTCTAAGTGTGAAAAATGTCGTTTATGTGTTGATGAATGTCCAACAGGGGCTATTACCTATAGTCCTGATGAAAATAAAGTTGAAAGAGATTCTGACAAATGTTTAAGATGTAGTAATTGTTACCAGACTTGTCCTTTCTCTGTTGTTAAATATTTCATAGCTAAGTTTTTACTTGATGAAGTTGATGGAGAAAAAGTTATTTTAATTACTTTGAAAGAATCTCAATTAGCTAATAGGTGAATTTATTGAGGAGATGATTATTATCGAGGTTTCTACTAAAAAATGCACTAAACCATTAAGAGAAGTTGAAGTCGATTATGAAATCGATAATAGTAAGTGCGAAATATGTGAGGATAAACCTTGTCTTAAAGCTTGTCCAGTTGAAGCAGTTTATATTGATTCAGAGGATAATAATACTAAAATTAATGAAAAATGTTTTGGTTGTGTTTTATGTAGGGAAGCTTGTCCTTATGATGCTATAAAAATAGAAACAAAGTTAGCAGAACCTATTAGAGAAAATATTCCTAATATAAATCCTAAACTTTGTAGAGCTTGTGGGGCTTGTGTTTCTTCTTGTAAAACTGGAGCAATTCATTTAACTTCTTCTGGTAGTGAAGAAGTTCATAGTGAAATTGATGAGGATAAATGTGTTAGATGTGGGTATTGTTTTAGATCTTGCCCAACTGATGCAATTAAATATGGTGAAATTCTTCCTAGAACTGTTTCTGGTGGAAGGGCAATTGTTGTAAATCAAAAGAATTGTATTGGTTGTATGACTTGTACAAGAATATGTCCTTCTAGGGGAGCTATTAATGTTGGAAAAACAAGTAAATTGCCTTATATTGATCCATCTTATTGTGCAAGATGTGAAGAATGTATGGAGGTTTGTCCATCATCAGCTATTAAATATTCTTCTCGTAAAAAAGCTTATGAATCTTTTAATAAAATTAGATCTTTAGAGATAGCTTCTAATATTATAGATAATGATATTAAAAAATTATCTAATGATATTTCTAAAGTTGATTCAATTTTAACTGATTTAGCTCATGATTATTCTTCTAAAGAGGGTAAAGATTTTGAAATCAATGTTACTAATTCTATTATTGATAAAATTCAAGATAAAATTGTTTCAGACATCTCTGTAGTTGAATTAAATGATTTAGTTGAATATTTCCCACCAATCCGTAAAATCAAGATTTTTGAAGATACTTGTATTGGTTGTGGTGAATGTATTCCTATTTGCCCTGTAAATGCTATTTGGCTTGAAATGCCTTCTCCAATCCATATTGAAGATAATTGTGTTTTTTGTGGTAAATGTGTCTCTACTTGTCCTGTAACAGCTATTGAATTAACTGAGGAGTTTTTTGAAACTCGTGGTAATGATATTTATTTCATTAGGAGAACTATTGATTCTGTTCGGGATGGAGAATTTAGGATTCAGAAAAGTTTATGTCAAGCTTGTGGAGTTTGTGTAAATCAATGTCCTGTTGATGCATTAAGTTTAAAAGACGATGAGATATTTGTGAATCAAGATTTATGTATATCTTGTAGAGAATGTGAGGCTTTATGCCCAGTTAATGCTATTAAAATTTGTTTGAACAATGAATAATTGAATAATTCAATATTTGTATTATTAATTATTTACATTATTGAATATTTTTATTAAATATTTGTATTACAATAAATGATAATATTTTATTAAATACTTGTATCTTACTAAATATTTTTATCTTACTAAATACTTGTATTTTATTAAATATTCTATTTTATCTTTATTTTTAGTACTATTTCTATTTATAAGTACTAATCCTTTTATTTTTTAATCGTTTTTAGAATTTTTAATACTGTTAGTAGATTTTCATTTTATGGAGGAATTTTAATGAAAAGATTATTTGTAACCGATTGTGAAGGGCCATTATCCTTAAATGATAATGCTTATGAGATTGCAAAAGAGTTTATTCCAGAAGGAGATGAATTTTTTAGGATTATTAGTTTATTTGATGATTATTTAGTGGATATTATTAAAAAAAAGAATTATAATTCTGGAAGCACCCTTAAGCTTATTGTGCCTTTTTTCAAAGCTTTTAATGTGACTAATGAAAATATTGTTAACTTTTCTAAGAATAATATTTTTTTAGTTGATAATGCACCAAATACTCTTAATTTAGCTAAAAATACTATGGATTCATATATAGTAAGTACTAGCTATGGTCAGTATATTGAAGCTATTTCAGATTATCTTGATTTTCCCTTTGAAAATACTTACTATACACATTTAGATAATTTAGATAATTATGAGTTGTCTGTTGATGAAAAAGAAAAGTTGATTGAATTTAAAGATATTATTGTTGATATAGCTAAAAAAGAGTCTGAAAGTGGAGTTTTAAGTATTGATTCTTTAAATAAGATTTTTTTTGAAGAAATTCCTAAAATGAATGTTTATTCTTTAATTAAAGATATTAAATGTGTTGGTGGAATTGGAAAGCAGCTTGCTCTTGAAGATATTTTATCAAAGCTTAATGTTGATGAAGCTAGTATTATGTATGTAGGGGATAGTCATACTGATGTTGAACCTTTAAGATTTGCAAAGGAAAATGGTGGAATTGCTGTTTCTTTCAATGGTAATGAGGTAGCTATACGTGAATCTGATATAGCTATAATCTCTGATAATACGATTGTAACTTCTCTTTTAATAGATCTTCATAGTAAGTTTAATAAAGATTATGTTTTAGAATTTGCTAAATCTTTTAATATGGATATTAAACGTGCTTTTGAAAGTTTTAGAATTAATTTTACTCTTATTGAAGAATTCAATGAATTATTTAAAAATAATGATTTACCAGTTATTGAGCTGGTTAATGAGGAAAATATTGATGAGCTTATATCTGAAAGTATTAAAATGAGAAAAAAGATTCGAGGGAAAAGTATTGGTTCTTTAGGGTAATTTAATAATTTATAATTATAGTATATTGATAATTTATTTATTATTTTAATAATATATAAAATTAATAAAGTTTATATTAATTATAAGTTTATATTAATATTATAATTAATCTAGTAATATGATTCAATACTTTAATGATTAGTCATATATTTAATATTTTAATTGCTATTATTTCTAGCTATTATTTATTATATTATATTAATTTATAAAATAATTAATATTTTAATTAATATAATTAATAGTAATAATTAATATCAATAGCTAATAATAATTAATAATAATCTAACAATTTAACATGGTTTAATAACTCTATATGCAATTAATGAAGGTGTTTTATGATAGATAAAAGTTTAATTGATGATACTTTTGCAGAATGCTTTTCTGGAAAGTATATTAGAGCATTAATTACTGCAGAAGATGAAGAAACTTTAAAACAAGCCGCGTATGATTCAACTTCAACTCCAGGAGCTGTTATTGGAAGAATTGAAGGTGGAGTTGAAAGCTTTATTGATGGAAATAAGACTCCTGATGGTCGTATAGGTGCTATTGTTCAGTACTGGTTTGGGCTTGATGATATGGAGAAATATGAAGTTGAATTATCTTATAGGATTCGTCAAGACGTTTTAGTTAAACCATTTACTCGAATGTTTAATTATACTAATGTATCTAATAAAATTGATTCTATTAATATGATGAAACAAGTAGGCCATTGTGGGGATGGCTATGAATGGATTGAAAATAATTATGGTCGTGAAATGATAAATGTTCCAATAGCTGTTCCTGATTTTCAAATAGAAAATGAACTTTACTATGGTGAGGGTATAATGGGAGCTAATTTTTGGTATATGTGTAAAAGTAAAGAAGCAGTTCTCGAAGCTGGTAAATTAGCTATTGATGCTATTATGGAAGTTGAAGGTGCTATAGCTCCTTTTGGAATTTGTTCTGCAGCTTCTAAAGTTGAAACAAATTATCCTTGGATTGGACCTACTACTAATCATCCATATTGTCCTTCATTAAAGAAAGATATTGGAAATATTTCTAAAGTTCCAGATAGTGTTAATTATATTCCTGAAATTGTTATTAATGGAATCGATATGGATGTTGCGAAATTAGCTATGAAAAAGTCTATTGAAGCTGTTTTAGATAGTGATTATTCTGATGATATTGTTAAAATTTCTGCTGGTAATTTTAATGGTAGTCTTGGTGAATATAATTTAAATCTATTGGATATTTTTTAAATATAAATATTTTGATCTAAATATGATTATATTATTAAATAATTCTTTACTAAATGATTCTATTATTAATATATTACTAAATGATTTTTTACTAAATGGTTCTGTTATTAAATGATTATATATTAGATATTAAGGAGTAAATTATGAGTATTTTAGATAATAATATTCCTGTTGAGGTAATTGGTTTTGGGGCTTTGAATCTTGATAAGATGTATTATGTAAATGATATTGCTTGTCATGATGAAGAAAGCTATATTAAGGATTCTGATTCAAATCCTGGAGGTTCTGCAGCTAATACTATAATGGGACTTTCTCGTTTAGGAGTTTCTACATCCTATATTGGTAAAATAGCTGATGATGAAGAAGGAGAAATGATTGAATGGAACCTCATATCTGAGGGTGTTTTTGTTAATAATCTGATTGAATCTGAAAAAGGTAATTCTGGAAAAGTTATGGGTTTCATTGATGAAAATGGTCAAAGAGCATTGTATGTTGATTCTGGAGTTAATGATGAAATAACTATAGATGAGATTAATATTGAGAATATTAAAAATACTAAAATAATACATTACTCTTCTTTTTTTGGAAACTCATTTAATACTCAGTTGGAACTTTTGGATTATATTCCTGATTCTGTTGTTTTAAGTTTAGATCCTGGAATGTTCTATGCTAAAAAAGATATTAAAGAGCTCAAAAAATTATTAAATAGAACTAATATTCTTCTTATAAATGAAAATGAACTTAAATTATTATTTAAAGATTATTATTTAGAAATTAATGGATTGAAAGGTTCTTATAATGAATCAACAGATGTTGATAATTCTTTATCATTTAAAGACATTGCCCGTATTGTTGTTAATGATGGAATTGAAACTATTGTTGTTAAAAGGGGAGAAAAAAGTGTCTTTGCTATTAACAATCAAAATGAAGAAGTTGAAGTTCCAGTTTTTAAAACTGATGTAGTTGATACTACGGCTGCTGGAGATTCTTTTAATGCGGGATTTTTATATTCTTTTTTAAAGGGTTATTCTCTTCATAAATCTTGTTTGATTGGAAATTGGGTAGCTTCTAAATGTGTTGAGAATATTTGCACCGTTGGCCTTCCAAATAAAGCTCAACTGGAAGATTTTGAGAAAAGTATTGATATGTAGTAATTATTATTAAATTATTATTAATTATTATTAGCTATTGATATTAATTATTACTATTAATTATAAGTTATTAAATTATTGTTAGCTATTATTAATCATTATTTTTAATGATCATTTATTATTAGATATTTTTATTAATTATTAAACTATTATTAAAAATTATTTTTAATTATTCAATTATTATTGTATAATATTATCTTTAATAATTAATCTATTATTTTAATTATTCAATCATTGTTTTATATTAAATCTTAAAATATAAAGCGTAAAATATAATGAATATAACATATTAAGTGAAATTTTAACTATGGGGATTAAGAAGATAATAATATATATTAGAATTAATAAAAATATTTTTATCTTTTATAATAATAACCTTTGATGTTTCTTAAAATATCAAAATAATATTTTTTTATAGAATGATCTTTTTGATATTTATATATCTTTATGATTTTAGAGGAAGATTTATGGAAATAAAACTTAAAAAACAAATGGAGGATCTTCAAAGAGAAGTTGTTCTTAAATCAGTAGATTTGGACGATGATATCGATGATTTTGAAGTTGATATTGGTGCTTATGATGGATATGATAAGCTTATAACTATTTCTCCACGTTGTGTTAGATGTGACCTTTGTGTTGAAGAGTGTCCTGTTGATGCTATTTCTCCTTCTAGTGCTGTTAAAAAATCTAGGGTTGAAAATAACTGCGTTAAATGTGAGATTTGTGCACAAACTTGTCCTGTTTCTTGTATTTATGTAATGGAAACTAAATCAGCTATTAATAAAGAAAGTGATGATGGTGATGTGGAGTATTCATTGAAAGAAGTTAAGGTTCCACATCGTGTTCTTAGAATGAAGGACATTAATATTGATAGAACTAAATGTGATGATTGTGGTGATTGTGTTAAGTTCTGTCCTACAAAAGCTATTACTATTAAAGAAAAATCAATAATTGAAGCAGCTGATGATACATCCTATCCTTATTTAGAGGATAAAGAATATCCATACATTGATAAAGAGCTTTGTGTTGGATGTGGTTCTTGTGTTAATTTGTGTAATACTGATGCTATAACTCTTGATAGGACTTTAGGGCCTGTTATTGTTACTAAATCTCTTTGTATTGATCAAGATGCTTGTGTTCAATGCTATCTGTGTGAAGAATCATGTCCTGTTGATGCTATTAGGTTAGATGGGGATGAAGTTGTATTAGATGATGATAAATGTATTAGGTGTAATGTTTGTTCTAGTAAATGTCCAGTTAATGCTTTATCTTTGAAAGATTTAGAAAAATCAGAAAGTTCAGAAGAATTAAAAGATTTAGAAAAGTCAGAAGACTTAGAAAATAATACTGATTCAGAAACAAACTAATCATTAAATAAATAAACTTATTAAATTTATATTTTGAAGGGATTTTATGAAAGCAAAAGAAATGATGGATAAAGATTTTATCTATGTATCATCTGAGGATACTGTAGAAAATGTTTCTATAAAAATGGAAGAGTCAAGAAGGTTTACTAGTCCTGTTGTTAGTCCTGATATGAAGCTAATTGGTTGGATAACTTCATTAGATGTTACTCGTGGTTTAAGAGAAGGTAAAAAAACTGCTTCTGATATTATGCATCCTAAAGAAGAGATTATTTATATTTATGAAAATGATCCTTCTAGATTAGCTGTTATTGAAACTTCTAATCATAAATTAATTAGTATGCCAGTTCTTAACAAGGATGAAATTGTTACTGGAGTAATCAGGTCTTTTGATATTATTGATACTTTATCCTCTCTTTATGATGTTAAAGTCTATAAACTTTATGAAGCTATGCAGCAAGAACTTAAAGGTGTTACTTGGGAAGAGTTAATGGAAGCTTCAGCTATTATTAGTCGTAGAACTACTGGAAAACGTGTTAAGGCTGAGGATTATGAGAGAAATATTCGCAATGCTACTTTTGGAGAAGCAATATGGGCGACTGGTGGTCTTGAAAAATTTTTTGTTGGTTTGATAGCTGTTGGTGAACTTGTGATTGCAAGAAAGGTAGGCAAAGCAAGAAAATGATAAGTTTTAATAGATATATTTAATATATATACTTTTAATAAATATTTTAATAAATATTTTTTATAAATATTTTTATAAATACATTATTGATAGTATATTTTTAATATTGATAAATATATTTTTGATATTAATATTATATTTTTGATAAAGAATTTTTAATAAATATTAAGTTTAATTAATCATCGATGATTTAAATGAGTGAAAAAAATAATTTTAATGAATATCAAGAGAAAACAGTTCTTGTAACTGGTGGAGCTGGGTGTGTTGGTAGTAATTTATCTGAAAAGTTAGCTAATTTAGGTGCAAAGAAAGTTATTATTCTTGATAATTTATCTTCTGCTTATGAATGGAATATACCTAAAGATGATAATATTGAATTTATTAAAGGAGATATTCTTGATGAAGCTATCTTAAAAAGAGTTTTTAAACAAAGACCGTCTCATGTTTTTCATTTAGCTGCTCATTTTGCTAATCAAAATAGTGTTGATAATCCTGAGCATGATTTAATGGTTAATGGGATTGGTATTCTTAAAGTACTTCAACATGCACAATTAACTGGTGTTGAACGCTTTGTTTACTCTTCTTCTGGTTGTGGTGTTTATGGACTTGATTCTAAAATGCCTTTTGAGGAACCTGATATTTCTATTTCTTTACACACTCCTTATCAAGTTACTAAACTTCTTGGAGAACTTTACACTAATTATTTCAACAACTTGTATAAAATGCCTATTGTAAATGCAAGATTTTTTAATGTTTTTGGCCCTGGTGAAGTTCCAGGTAAGTATAGAAATGTGATTCCTAACTTTTTTTATTGGTCTATGACAAATCAAGCTCTTCCTATTACTGGTGATGGCAGTGAAACAAGAGATTGGACTTTTGTTGGGGATATTGTTAATGGTCTTTTAGCTATGGGTATTGAAGAAGAAGCTATTGGTGAAGCTATTAATTTAGGTTCTGGTAAAGATCATCAGGTTATTGATATGGCAAATAAAGTGAATGCTTTAACTGGAAACAAAGAAGGCATAGCTTACAGAGCAAGAAGAGATTGGGATGCTAAAAATAAGTTATTATCTTCAATTGATAAGGCTAAGGATATTTTAGATTATGAGCCTTCTGTTTCTTTTGATGAAGGATTAAAATATACACATAATTGGTTTGCTGATAATTGGGATAATATTGAAGAAAGTGCAGAATTTGATTATTAATTAGCTAAGTTTTATTTTTAGCTTTTCATTAATTTATTTCATTTTTTAGCTTTTTTCTTTCATTGTTTTTAATTTTATAATTTTTTTATGGAGGTTTAAGTATGGATTTTAAAGATTGTATTGATTTTGCAAATGAAAACCCTGTAGCTTGGTTAGCTACTTCAAAAGATGATCAACCTCATGTTAGGGCTATGGGTATGTGGTATGCTGATGAAACTGGTTTTTACTTTCAATCAGCTATTATTAAAGATTTAGTTGGGGAAATTAAAGAGAATCCTAAAATTGAATTGGCATTTTTTAAACCAGATGATGGAAATGGAACAATGCTTCGTGTTGAAGGTGAAGCAGAATTTATAGAGGATATTGAAATGAAAAAGCTTTGTTTAGAAGATAGACCTTTTTTAAAAGAATTTGGTTTAACAGCTGAAGGTGATGAGTTAATAATATTTAGAATTGCCACTGGTAAAGCTCATTTTTGGACTATGGCTACTAATTTAGATCCTAAGGAAATTATTAAGTTTTAAAACTGTTTATAGTTTTATAATTTTAATTTTATATTTTTACAGCTTATAATTTTATATTTTATAATCTTATAATCGGTAGCTTTATATTTTATGATCTTATACTTGGTAGTTTTATATTTTACAATCTTATACTTGGTAGTTTTATATTTTGTAATCTTATACTTGGCAGTTTTATATTTTGTAATCTTATAATTATTAGTTTTATTGATTATAATTTTATATTTTGTAGATTTATTGTTTATAATTTTATAGGGTTATAATTATGATTTTATAGTATATAATTTATTATTTTTCTATTTTAATTGATCTTAGATTTTTTGATATTATGAAAATTTTAGTTATTCAAGAATCAGACTGGTTAGAGAGAAACCCTCACCAACAACATCATCTTATGGATAGAATGGCTGTAAGAGGCCATGAAATTCGTGTAATTGATTATCCCATTGATTGGCCAAATGATAATGATAAAGGACTTGTTTATCCTAAAAAAACGTTTTATAATGTGTCTAAGGTAGATGATAATGCAAATATTCAAGTCATTCGTCCTAGTTTTATTAAACTCCCAGTTTTTAGCTATTTGTCTTTAGCTAATTCTCATAGAAATGAGATTAAAAAACAAATAAAAGAATTTAAACCAGATGTTATTATTGCTCTTGGACTTATGAATGCTTATATAGCTTCAAAAATAGCTAAAAGTGAAAATATTCCTTTTGTTTATTATTTAATTGATGTTTTATACACTTTAATTCCAGAAAAGGCTTTTCAGTCATTTGGTCGTATGATTAATAAGAAAGCTATATCTAATTCAGATCTTGTAATTACAATAAATGAACAACTTAAGAGTTTAGCTATTGATTTAGGTGCAAAAAAGGATGAAACTGTTGTAATTGATGCAGGAATTGATTTTGAATCTTATAATCCTGATTTAGATGATTCAAATATAAGAAAAGAATTAGGTATTAATAAAAATGATATTGTTCTTTTCTTTATGGGTTGGATTTATGATTTTGCTGGTATGAAGGAGTTAGCTATTGAGTTAGGTAAGAAAAGAGAGGATTATTCTAATTTTAAGATTGTTATTGTTGGTGATGGTGATGCTTATGATGATATTGTTAGAATTAAAGATGATTATGATCTTTCAAGTCAGTTGATTTTAACTGGTAAGCAACCTTATACTCGTATTCCTGAATTTTTATCTTTAGCTGATTTTTGTCTTCTTCCTGCTTATATTGATGAGGAAATTATGCAGGATATTGTTCCGATTAAATTATATGAATACTTAGCTATGAGAAAGGTGGTTATAGCTACAAAACTTCCTGGTATTTTTAAGGAGTTTGGAGAGTCTCATGGTATTGAATATGTTAATTCTGCTATTGAGGTTCTTGCTTGTGCTAGTTCTATTATTGATAATGGAGATTATGATAGAATAGCTAATTCTGGTCGGGATTTTGTTAAAAATAATGATTGGAATCTTATTACTGATGATTTTGAAAAGGTTTTAAATGATTTGATTAAAGATTTTAATTAATACCTTTTTATTATTTTCTTAGTAATTTTTATTAATTTTTATTAATTATTATTAATTTATTTTATTATTTTTATTACTTTATTATTTTTAATATTTTTTCTGTTTTTACTTTATTATTTTTTATATTTTTTCATTATAATTATGGCTTTGTAGAAATCCTTTTAATATCAATATAATTATAAAAAATGATTATGATTAAAAATCTTTTATTTTGAAATTAAAGAATTTATTTTAACAATTTAATTTCACAAATTAAAAATTTCAAGTGTAAAAAATAAGGATTTCTACAAAGCCATAATTATAACAAGTTTTAATTTGATTAAATTAGTAATATTTATATTATACTTTATAGAATCTATATATGGGATAAATAATTTGGTTACATATAAACATAATCTTAAAATTATATTGGTATTTTATTTCAATATAACTATTTGGTATATCTAAATTACTAATAATATATTGAGTAAATATATTTGAGTATTAAAAATATTTTTTAGTTTAATTGTTAGTTAATAGTTTAATTGTTATTTAATCTATTTTAATTGTTAGTTAATAGTTTATTTAGTCTAATTTTTTAGCTTAATCTTTTTTTTAATGTAACCATTTTTATGAATTATTATTCATTTATCCATTATAAATAACGGGGGAATTTATAACGTGATTAATAAAAATTTTAAGTGTTTTAATCTATTGTTTATGGTTTTTTTATTAATATTTTTAGTTTTTGTTTCTTTTAGTTCAGTCACTGGAGCAAATCCTATAAATATTGATAATTCAACTTCTGAGGGTGGGATTAAAAATGCAGTTGATAATTTAGATAATAATGGTACTTTATTTTTAGATAATGGAATATACAGTGGAGTTAATAATACTAATATTTTAATAAATAAGAATATTACAATTGTTGGTAAAGATAAACAAAGTACGATTATTGATGGTAGTGGAATTTCAAGAATTTTCAATATAACTAGTGGAAATTCGTTAACATTAATTAATCTTACAATTAGAAATTGTAAATCTGATGTTGGTGGTTCTATTTATAGTCAAGGTAGTTTAACCTTGGAAAATTGTATTTTTACAAATAATAGTGCTGTTTATAATATAGGTAATTCTATTAGTGATTATGGTGGTGCTATAGCGATTTTTGGCAATGTTGATGATGTAAACATTATTAATTCAACCTTTGATTCTAACAATGCTACTGGTCTTGGTGGTGTTTTCTATTTTGATGGAAAAGTTAATGGTATCAATATAGCTAACTCTAATTTTTATAATAATTATGGTGCTCTTGGAGGAGGATTATACATTAACAATACATTTAATGGTAATCTACGTATTACAAATTCTACTTTTAGAGGAAACAATGCTAGTGGTCCGGGTGGTGCTATTTGCTTTAATAATGAAGTTAATGGTAGTATAATTATTATTAATTCTTCATTTAGTAACCATAGTAGTTTTGGTATTGGTGGTGCTATTTGTTTTATGAATAGCATCAATGGTTCTGTGTCTATTATTGATTCTGATTTTGTCAGTAACAATGTTTCTGGTCCGGGTGGTGCTATCTACTTTGGTAATATGATTGAAGGCCCAGTAAATATTGTAAACTCTACTTTTATGAATAACACTGGTTTTGGTAATGGTGGTGCTATTTACTTCGGTAATATTAATAATTCTGTGAGTATTATTGATTCTAGTTTTGTTGAAAATAATGTTTCTGGTCCAGGTGGTGCTATATACTTTGGTAGCATGATTAATGGTTCTGTGAGTATTATTAATTCTACTTTTGATGATAATTCTGCTGGTGGTGTTGGTGGTGCTATTTGTTTTGGTTTTATTAATGGTTCTGTGAGTATATCTGGATCTAATTTTAATAATAATAATGTTTCTGGTCCTGGTGGTGCTATCTATTTTGGTGGTAATATCAATGGTTCTATGAATATAGTTAATTCAACTTTTGATGATAATTCTGCTAGTGGTGTTGGTGGTGCTATTAGTTTTAGTCTAATTAATGGTTCTGTGAGTATATTTGGATCTAGTTTTAATAATAATAATGTTTCTGGTCCTGGTGGTGCTATATACTTTAATGATATTAATGGCCCTGTAATTATATTTAATTCTAGCTTTGATGATAATTCTGCTAGTGGTGTTGGTGGTGCTATTAGTTTTAGTTTGATTAATGGTTCTGTGAGTATATTTGGATCTAGTTTTAATAATAATAATGTTTCTGGTCCTGGTGGTGCTATATACTTTGGTAATATTAATGGTTCTGTAATTATATTTAATTCTAGTTTTGTTGATAATGTTGTTAATTCTCCAGGTGGTGCTATTAGTTTTAGTTTTATCAATGGTTCTGTAAGTATTATTGATTCAATTTTTAATTATAACAATGCTAGTTATCCTGGTGGTGCTATTTACTTTAATGTAATTAATGGTACTCTTTATATTGCTAATTCCAGTTTTGATAATAATAAAGTTTTATCCGATGGTCCTGGTGGTGCTATCTATGTTGGAGGAGATATTTTTGGTAATTTAAAAATTATTAATTCTAGTTTTGATAGCAATAGTGCTGGTGGTCCTGGTGGTGCTATTAGTTTTGGTAATATTCATGGTAATGTGAGTATAATTGACTCTAGTTTTGATGATAATGGTGTTTCTAGTCCTGGTGGTGCTATTAGTTTTGGTAATATTGATGGAGATGTTATTTTAGCTAATTCTACCTTTAATCGTAATATTGCTGGTGGTCCGGGTGGTGCTATATATTTTAGTACTATAAATGGCAATGTTAGTATTGTTGATTGTAATTTTGATAACAACAATGTTTTATATGCTCCAGGTGGTGCTATTTACTTTTATGTTATACAAGGATCTGTTATTTTAGCTAACTCTACTTTTAATAATAACAATGCTAATGGTCCTGGCGGTGCTATTGGTTTTGATGGTTATATTTTGGGCGATATTTTAATCATTAATTCTACATTTATTGGTAATAATGCTAGTGGTTCTGGTGGTGCTATATTTTTTAATTCTATTGGTAATTTTCTAAATATTGTTAATTCTAGTTTCATTGGTAATAATGCTAGTGGTTCTGGTGGTGCTATTTCATTTAATGAGAATTTTAATAATATAATTATTACTAATTCTAATTTTAGTAGTAATAGTGCTAGTGGTCCTGGTGGTGCTATTTATGTTGAAAGAGCTTCTAATTTTAATATATCCAAATGTAACTTTACAAATAATTCTCTAACTAATGAAGGAGTTATTTATCTTATTGAATGTGAAAATGTTTCAATAATATCTTCTAACATTATAAATAATACTCAGGGAATATATATTGTTAATTGTACTAATGTTTCTATAAGTTATAATAGATTATTTAATAATAGTTTATTTGATCTGAATGTTACTAATGGTGGAGTTGTAGCTGATTATAATTGGTGGGGAAATAACACCCCTTCAGCTTATTATGGTGTTATATTAAATAATTACTTTATTACAAATGTTATAAACACTACTTCTGTAGCTTATGAAGGTATAGCTAAGTTTAGATATATTTTTAAATTGACTGATGATGGTAGTTTTGATCCTTTTAAATTGCCTTATTTTGAATGTTTTGTTTATTTAAATAATTCTTGTATTAATTCATTTGATGCTAGATTTAATAATAATTTCACTGTTTATAGTGGGGTCTTCAATGGTTTTACTAATTATAAATTTTTAATTGATAATCAGAATATTTCTATAAGTCTTTTTTCAACTAAAAAAAATACTAAAATTAGTATATCTTCACCTACTATAAATCAAGGTAAAAAAACTTCTATTAGAGTCACTTTAACAGATTCTCAAGGTAATCCTTTAGCTTATAAATCTGTTAAACTTATAGTTAACAAGAAAACATATATTAAAAACACTAATGCTTATGGAGTTGCAGTATTTAACATTGGTGGATTAAAAGGAGGTAAATATAAAGTTACTGGAATCTATGATGGAGATAATACTTATGCTTCATCTATGAGTTCTAAATACCAAATTGTTAATCCTAAAGTTGATTTAGCTATTTTAAAAGTTAAAAAAATCAAAAATAGATATAATAAACAAGTAAGTAAATATATTGTAACAATCCAAAATAAAGGTAGTTTAAAATCTAAAAAAACACAATTAAAATTATGGCATGTCAGAAAAGGAATTAAAATACACTCTAAATATATAAATATAAAGCCTATTAAAGGTAATGGGAAAATAAACATTATTGTTACTTATTATCCAGATAAGGCTCATCATAAATATTGTAAAAAACAATATTTTGTTTTAAATCCTAAAAAAACAATGAATGAAATAACATATAAAAACAATAAAAAGGTTATAAAAGTTTAAAATTTTTAGTTTATTTTATTTTTAATTTTTTTATTTATTTTACTTTTTTATTTTTCATTTTTTATTTATAATTATTTACAAACATTTATAGCAAGAAATTTAGATTTTATTTTATAAAAATATAGATTTATAATTATGAAATTGAATTTATTCAATTTAATTCTTAATTTATATATAATATTAAAACATAATATAATATAGGTGATTTTTATGAAAGAAAATGTTTTTTATGGAAAAGGAATGGGACCAATAAAAAGAGATTTTCCTGATATATATGAAGCTATAGTTGAATTAAACGATGCAGTCTATACAGGTAAAGTTATTGATTATAAAACTCAAAAATTCATCGCTTTAGCTATTGCAGCATCAAATTCAGATGATAGGGCTGTTAAAAAACAAATTCAAAGTGCAATTAATGAATTTAATGCTACTAAAGATGAAATCATGGATGTTTTAAGAATTGTTCTACTTACTTCAGGAATGCCTCCATTTGTAAAGGCAGTTAAAATATTATATGAGGTAATGGAATAATTTTAATTCAATAATCTCTAGAATTTTTATTTTTACTTTTTATATTTATTATAGAATATGTTTTAATTTTATATAATTTTCTACTTTTTATATAATTTTTTACCTTTTGTATAATATATTTCATATTTTTTATATAATATTTTTTTATATTTTATCAAATTAGGGAAAAGTTTTTATATAATGAAATATTAATATAATATCATTAAATAGAGAGTGTTCACATTTTATAGTCTTTATATAATATTTTTTTATATTTTATCTAATGAGAGAAAAGTTTTTATATGATGAAATATTAATATAATATCATTGAATAGTGAGTGTTCACATAATTCTAACTATTCTTAAAATAAAATATCTTTGACTGAAACTGGTTTAAAAAAATTTAATGTTTTTATACCTCTAAATTTTTTTAGATATAATGATATTAAGGGCTATATTTAGTATTAATAAGAAAAGAAGCTTATTTTTATATAATTCATATTTTTTTTAATTTTATTCCTATATTTTTAGGCTTCTTTTCTTATTAATAATATAGTGATTGTTCACTAAAATTTTAGTGATTGTTCACTCAATTAGAAATTATTGTCTATTCAATTAGTGATTGTTTATTCAATCAAATTTCTTTTTTGTTATTAATAAAATAATAATTTAATATAAAACGAAAATAAAGGGGGGTGAAAATGATAAAAATTTATAATCTTAAATTCATAAGGTTTTTTTTACTGTTTATTGTTGCAGTTTTTATACTTTTTTCAATATCTTCTATTAATGCAGCTGACATAAATTTAAATAGCACTAATTCTAGTGGTATTGGTGGTGCAATAGATGATATTGGTAGTGGATCTGACATAGATAATACTTTAACTTTAAATCCTGGTACTTATAATAAAACTAGTGATATTAATGTTAGTATTAATTTTAGTGGTAAAAATGTTTTGATTCGTGGAAATGGTTCTCCTGATCAAGTTATCATTGATGCAAGAGGATTAGGAAGAATGTTCAATATTTCTGGTAATTCTAACATTATTTTTGAAAATATAACATTTATAAATGGTTATATAAACAATGGAAATGGTGGATCTCTTTACATAACCGCAGGTAAAACAACTATAACTAACTGTGTCTTTAAAAACAATAATGCATCTACTGTTAATACATCCGCATCATCACCAGCTTATACTTATGGTGGTGCTATTTATAATACTGCTAACAACCTTGAGATAAATAATTCAAAATTTACAAATAACACTGCTTACACTAGAACTTATCACGATAATTGGGGAAAGGATTCTTTTGCATATGGCGGTGCTATTTACAATACAGGTTTTAATCTTAGTGTAAATAATTCTGAATTTAATAATAATACAGTTTATTCAGAATCTGGTTCTGGTCATGAGTCTGATAATGCTTATGGTTATGGTGGTGCTATTTATAATACTGGTAATAATTTTAACTTGATTAATTCTAGTTTTAATAGTAACAAAATCACTTCTGATGCATGGGCTGATGATTATGATTATCCCCATTCTGATGCTCAAGGAGCAGGTGTTTTCAATTCAGGTAAAGGATTGTCAGTGACAAATTCTACATTCATTAATAATAACATCACTTCATATGCAGGATCTCGATATGATTTTGGTTCGAATAATGCTTGGGGTGCTGGTATTTACACTAATAATGAGTTTTCTATAAATGGTTCAAACTTCTTCAATAATACTATTGTTGCTACAAGTTGGGCTGATGATTACAGCTATTATGGTGGTTATGTTGAATATGTGGATAATGGTACTGGTATTGATATTTATGTTAATTCTGCTAATGTAGGTATCAATTATAATCGATTTGTTGGAAACTATTCCAATAAAGTTTTCTTTGCTAATTTTGTTAATGTTAGTGCAGATTATAACTGGTGGGGTAAGAATAGTATTACGGGTTATACTAATTTGAATACTAATAATCATTATATTCTTAATATAGCTAATACTACAAGTTTGAATGGTATTGTTATTGGTGATAAAATAATATTTAATCTTTTGGTATTAAATACTACTCGTAATAATGATGGTGTGGAATATTTACCTTATTTTGCCATCAATGGTACTTTTAATAGTTTTGCTTTTAATAGTACTTGGAATGATAGATTTAAATATAACTACACAATCAATAGAACCAACTGGCAATATGTTCTTGCTCATTTAGATATGCAAGATATTAGTTTCCAATTCTATGTAATGATGACTACTAATTCAACAATTGTAATAGATCCAATTAATCCCAACATAGATAATAATGTTAATATCACAGGACATTTAGCTAATTATACTAATATTACACAGGTTAATGTTACTATAGAGGGTAATAATTATCTTGTTGATGTTAATAGTACTGGTGGTTGGATTTTAAACTATACTGTTTCTAATGTAGGTGATATTAGTGTTTCTGTTAGTTTATCTGGTGATTATTACTACATGGATTTCATAAATAAAACTAAATTTTTAGTTAATAAGTTAAATTCAACTATTTCTGCTGAAATTCCTAATGAAACTGTTGGTGAAACAGTTAATGTTACTGTTAAACTTGATGAAACCATTAATATTATAGCTAATGTTACTATTGGAAATCATGCCTATTATGATGTTGTTTTTGTAGATGGTGTAGCTATTATTCCATATTCAATAACAGCACCATATCTTGGAAATCTCAATGTAACTTTCTTAGGTAATGATCAATATAATAGTGGTAGTGTCCTTGTAAATGTCAACTTTAAGGCACCAACTAATATTATTGTTGATAAAAAGACTACTGGAAAAGGTAAAGATGTGATCTTATCTGCTAAACTATTAGATCACAATGGTAACCCATTAGCTGATAAAACTATCAAGTTCTATATCAATGGTAATTATATTGGTGAAGCTATAACTGATGAAAATGGAATTGCAAGACTAAAATACACTGCAAATACTGTAGGTAACTTAACAGTAAATGTTGAATTTGTGGGGGATGACCTATATCTTTCTTCTAATAGTAGTAATATATTGAAAGTCATAACTAATCATCAAAACAATACAAACAAAACAAACAAAACAAATACTACAAATAATACAAAAACAAACCATACTAATACAGATAAAGCTAATGCTTTTATGAAAAAAACAGGAATACCTTTAATCCCGGCTATATTAGCAATATTCATTGTTTTAGGAATATTACTAAGAAGAAAACAAAATTAATGTTTAAATTTTTAAGGGATAAATTCTTCTTTATCTCTGTTTTTTATTTTTTATTTTTTTATTTTTTATAAATAAAGCAAAGCTTTTTATACCTCTTATATTAAATATTTTATTATCATCTAAAGTTAAGAATTAATTTAAAGATGGTGTGTTAATTATAGGTATTTTAATTATGGATATATTAATTAAGTAATTAATACAAGTTAGTAATTCATTTTGATTATTATAATGTATTAAATTGAAATTAATATGTTATTTAATTAATTTTATGATAATTAATGGAATATTAATTATTATAATAATCTATTAGTTAATAAATAAACTCTTTTTGGGATATAATCCCTGGATGTGGCTTAATTGCTGAACAAGAGGTGTAATAATGTATAAGTATATTAGAGATGCATGGAAAAATCCTGATAAGTCTTATGTAAGAGAACTTATGTGGGAAAGAGCTCCAATTTGGAGACGTGAAAAAGTAATTCAAAGAATAGACAGACCTACAAGAATCGATCGTGCTAGATCCCTTGGATATAAAGCTAAGAAAGGTTATGTTGTTGTTAGAACTAGAGTACGTCGTGGTGGAAGGAGAAAAACTCGTTTTACTGCAGGTCGTAGACCAAAACGTATGGGTGTAAATAAGATAACTCCTTCAAAATCTATCCAAAGAATAGCTGAAGAACGTGTAAGTAAAAAATATCCTAATATGGAAGTTTTAAACTCTTACTGGGTATGGTCTGATGGTAAATTCAAATTCTTTGAAGTTATTTTAGTAGATCCACAAAGTCCTTCTATTATCAATGATCCTAAAATTAATTGGATTTGTGAAAGTCAGCACAAAAATAGAGCTCTTAGAGGTTTAACCAGTGCTGGTAAGAAAGGTAGGGGACGAAAAACAAGAGGAAAAGGTTCTGAAAAGAGACATTAATAAAACAAGTTATTTCTTGTTTTAAATTTTCTTTTTTATTCTTTTTTGCTCATTGTTTTATTGTTCTTTTATTCTTTTTTATTTTTATTCTTTTTTTATTTTTATTTTCCTTTTTAAAAATTATTTCATTATTTTTTATATTTTAGCTAAAATTTTTATCATTATTTTTCCTAGTTTTTTATATTTTCTTATTTTTATAACTTAATATTAGTGTTTTTTAGAAATCTTAATATGTTAATTTTGATATAATAAAATATTAAGAATAATATTTAATATATGAAATATTAAGTAAATTATTAATTAATATATTCATTAAAAATTAATTTATTTATTAAAATATTAATTAAAATATTAATTAGAATATTAATTAGAATATTAATTAATATTAATTATAGAATAAAATTTATTATTTATATATAATTCAAATTGTTTTTTGTGTTGATTAAGATGATTCATAATATTAGATATCGGGTGTTTGTTTATGCAGATGAAAATGAAGAAGAACTATTAAAAGGACTAAAAAACCTTCTTCCAACAGCTAAACCAGACCGTGAATTAGCTGAAGGCATACTTGAAGATGATATTGTTATTTTATCTGGAAAAATTGAGAGAAAAAAAGAAACAAAAGATTTTCTTAAAAATCTTTTAGATATGGATAAAAAATCATTGTGTAAGTTAAGTGATGATTTAGAAAGAAAAATTGATAAAAATGGAAATCTTTTTCTCCGATTTTCTAAATCTTCAGCTTGTGAAGAAAACTGGGAGATTTGTGATACTGGTGATTCAATTCATCTTAAAATAAAAATTGCAGCTTATCCTGCTAAAAAGAATGTAGCTATATCTCTTTTAAATGATATATTAGATGATTATATTTAATTATTATAGGATTAAATTTAATTATTGATAGTAGTGTTATCTATAAATGAATTATATAAAATGAGGTGTTTAATGAAGTTCCATGATTTAAATTTAAAGGGAAAGAATTATAAACTTGATAAAGATTTGATCTTGGATTCTTATAAATTAGGATGGGATTATGTTAATCTAAATTATTCTATTGAGAATTTTAAAAAAGCTATTGATTATAAAGATAAATTAAAACAAGAAATAGATGAAATAATAGCTAATTATCAAGATAAAAACAAAATAAACAGTAAAAATAAATTTAAATTTGAATTTGGGCTTGAAATTAATCCTAAAAATCAGAATGAATTGTATAAACTCTCTAAAAAATATAGGAATGAATCTAAATATATTTCTGTTTTAGGAGGAGATTTAGCTGTAAATCGGGCTGCTTGTGAAAATAGGCAAATCGATGTTCTTTCAAGACCTTATTTTAGAAATCGTAATTCTTGCGGAATTAATCATGTTTTAGCTAAAGAAGCTGTTAGAAATAATGTTGCTATTGAACTTTGTTTTAATGATATTTTGTCTAGTTATTTAAGTTTTAGGGCAAAGATAATGGCTCATTTTAGAGAAATTATTAAATTATATAACAAATTTAGATTTCCTTTAATAATAACTTCTGGTGCATCATCAATTTGGGAAACAAGATCTCCTAAAGATATTTCTTCTGTTTTTAAAAATTTGGGTCTTTCTCAGGATGATTTAGATTTATGTTTAGCTGATTATCCTAATCAGTTGATTGAATTTAATAATGAAAGAGAAAATATTATTGTTCTTGGAGTTAAAAAGATTAATAAATGATTATTAGGTTGATTATTAGATATTTTCCTCTTATTTTCCTCTAAATAGTGTTTTTTATAAATATTCTAAATATTATTTTTTATAGATAACTAAATAAGAGTTTATATGAATTTATATAAATTTATATAAATTTATAAAGATTTATAAAGACTTATAAAGATTTATAAGGATTTATAAGATTTACAAGGATTTACAAGGATTTATGGATATGAAATTAAAAATATTGCCTCCTACATTACGTATTAATAATAGATATTTAGTATTGGATATAAAATCAGAAATAAAAATTTCAAAGGATGAATTGGTTTCAGCTATTTGGTATGCTTGTTTAAGACTATATGGTGAAATAGGAACTAGTGATTTTAATCTTTGGTTAATGAAATTTTATGATATTAGTAATTATTCTTCAAAGTATTATAAAATAGATGATAATATCATTAATAGTGGTATTGATACTAATATTAATACTAATTCTAATAAGATTAATAATAATATTAATAATAATATTAATACCAAAATTAATACCAAAATTAATACTAAAATTAATACTAATAATGGCAACAATAAGATCAACACTGACAATCTTAACAATAGTAGTAATAACAATAATAATAAGGTTAATACTAATAGTAATAGTAATAATAATTTTGCTAATTATGATGAAGAAGGACCTTCGTATTACCATTTTAAAGTTGTTCTTCGTTGTAAAAGAGGTTGTGAAGACAAAGTTCGTGGAAGTTTAGCATTATTATCTAATTACAATAATAATAAAATAGCTATAACAACTATGGGTATATCTGGAACTATATCTTCATCAATAGAAAACTTTATTAAGTAAGTTATATATATCTATAAAAGGATAAAACATAAAAAATATCTATCACTAAATCATGGAGGTTTAGTTTAGTTTTCAATTTGGATTTTTAATTTAAACCATATGTGCTATATTTTGATAAATGCTTTATTAATGCATTTAATAGTATATATTACTAAATATTATGTTTATCATTATGTAATATTAATTATGCAATTATTTAAGTATGATTTTGAGTTGTTTGCTATTATGTTATTATAAAAGATATATTAAAAGAACTTTTTTATAAAAATAAAGTAAATTAAAAATTAAAATAAAATTAAAGATAATATATATATTAATTAAGAAAATAATATATTTAATTAAGAATAATATATTTTAATTAAAGATTAATGTATTTTAACTAATATTAATTAGAAACTTAATCAATTAAAACAAATCTAGATTTTTATTTAATATAATATTTATTTTATTATATAAATTATTAAATAAATTATTAAATAAATTATTAAATATATTATTAATTATATTATTAATATAGCTTAATAATGTAGCTTAATAGTAATTTAAATTATTATACTCAATATAAAAAATGATATATTATGAAAATAACTTAAGATAATTGTAAAAATAATTTAATAAAAAATATTTATAGATAAAAATATTTATAGATAATATATTTATAGATAATATTTTATTATTAAATAATCCATTATTAATATGATTTGTTATTATATAATTTATTAATAATACTTGATTGGTAATATAATTAATTAATGATTAATATTTTACTAATTATAGTTAGTTTATTAATTAGAATTATAAATAATAATTAAAAAATAACTTTGCTAAAAAACGAGAGGTATTAGAATATGCAACCTTTACAAAATGCTGGATATGATAGGGCTATCACTGTCTTTAGCCCAGATGGAAGACTATTCCAAGTAGAATATGCAAGAGAGGCAGTAAAAAGAGGTACTACTTCTTTAGGTGTAAAATCAAAAGAGGGTATTGTACTTTTAGTAGATAAAAGAACTACAAGTAAACTTGTAGAGTCAAAATCTATTGAAAAGATCTTTCAAATTGATGACCACATAGGTGCAGCTACATCTGGATTAGTAGCTGATGCAAGAGCATTAATTGAAAGAGCAAGAATGGAATCTCAAATTAATAAAATTACTTATAATGAACCAATAAGAGTTGAATCTTTAGCTAAAAAGATTTGTGATATGAAACAAATGTATACTCAAAATGGTGGTGTACGCCCATTTGGTTCTGCACTTATCATTGGTGGAGTAAATAAAAACGGATGTAAACTCTTTGAAACTGATCCTAGTGGAGCATTAATTGAATATAAAGCAACTGCTATAGGATCTGGAAGATCTGCTGCTATGGATGTTTTTGAAGAAAATTACAGAGAAGATATGACTATTAATGAAGCGATTGATTTAGCTCTTGATGCGGTCTATGAAGCTACTGAAGGTAAAACTACAGTGGAAAGTGTTGAAATAGCTGTTGTTGACAAAGAAACTAGAAAATATAGAAAAATTTCTGACGAAGAAGTAGCAGTTCATGTTGAATCACTTATTGCAAGAAAAGATACTGATGATAATACTGAAGAAGAAGAAATTGAGGATGAAGAATAATTGAATTTTAATTCAATTTTTTAATCCTCTTATTATTCTTTGTTTAAATTTTTTATTTAATAAACTTCTTAATCATAAGATTGTTCATTAATTAGAGTAATATTATTCTTTAGTAAATTATTAAGTAATCATTAAGTAATCATTTAGTATATAATTTAGTAATCATTTAGTGATATAATTTAGTAATATCATTCAGTAATATTCTTTAGTCTAATATTTAATTAGATTTATAAGTTTTTATTAATCCAGCTATTACTTATCCAATTAAGCTATTATTTAGTTTAATTAAGTTTTTATTTAGTTTAATTGTTCACTTAATTTAATTGAGTTAATTAGTTTAATTAAGTTACTTAGTTTAATTAATTTTATAAATTTATTAGATTTTAATAAATTTATAAAATATAATAATCTTATAGATTTTTAATTGAATTTTAACTTATTTCTTATTCTGATATGAAGATATTCTGATGTGAAATGTTCTTATATTAAATGTTCTTATATGAATATGTTTTCATGAAGATATTTTTATTAATAAAATGGTTATTTTAGATATTAATTATTATTTGAATTAAAAATCATTTAAATTAAAATCATTTAAATTACAATTATTTAATCATAATTATTTAAGTTAAAAATCATTTAAATTAGAGATTATTTAAATTAAAGATTTTTTAGCTGGAAACTATTTAAAATAGAGTTCATTTAAAATAGAATCATTTATTAGAGGAAAAATAATGGTAAATATTGATGAAGCTATTATAGCTAGATTAGAATCTCATGGTGAGAAATTTGAAATTTTAGTTGATCCTGATTTAGCTGCAGATTTTAAAAATCCTGAAAAAGATGATGTGATTATTGAAGACGTTTTAGCTGTTGAAACCATATTCAAAGATGCTAAAAAAGGGGATACATCTCCTGATGATGCAATGATTAAAGTGTTTGATAATACTGATGTTTTAGAAGTTGCAAAAGAAATAATTAATAAAGGACATATTCAACTTACTGCTCAGCAAAAAAGAGATATGCAGGAAGAAAAAAGGTTAATGGTTATTAATAAAATTGCTAGGGAATCTATTAATCCTCAGACTGGCCTTCCGCATCCAGTAAAGAGAATAGAAAATGCTATGGAAGAAACTAGAGTTAAAATTGATCCTTTTAAATCAGTTGATGAGCAAGTACAGATTGTTTTAAAAGCTATTAAAATTAAAATACCTATCAGGTTTGAGCATGTTAAAGTTGCAGTAAGGTTACCTGGTTCAGTTGCTGGAAACGCTTTTTCTATAATATCTAAATTTGGTAAAATATTAAATGAAGAATGGCAACAAGATGGATCTTGGATAGCTGTTGTTGAAATTCCTGGTGGAGTTCAAGAAGACTTTAATCTTAAAATGAATGAGATTTCTGGTGGGGATGCTGAAACTAAAGTTATTTAATAATTATCCTATTAAATTTTTAATAATTATAAAAAATCAAAGATTTCTTAATTTTGATTTTTAATTTTATAAAAATAATAAATTTTTATAATTATTAAAACTAATTATTAAAGAAAATTATTAAAAATAACTATTAAAGAAAATTATTAAATCTAATTATTAAATTATAATAATTATTAAATAATTTTAAAAAGCTCATTATTAAATATTTTAAGAAAATTATTCTCAAATAATTTTGCAAAATTCATTATTAAATCATCATTAAATAAGAAAAATTCATTATTATATAGGATTGATTTATATTCATAAATTTTATTACCCTATGGGGGCATATTGTACATGATACACGTAGAAGATAAAGAATTAGTTGTTCCAGGACAAATATTAGCTGAAGAGGGCTATTATTCTGGAAGAGGAACCTTTAAAGATGGGAATTGTGTTTGTTCATCTTTAATGGGTTTGGTTTCCCTTAGGAACAAAAAAATTAGTGTAATTCCTCTTAAAAGTAAATATGTTCCAAAAAAAGGTGATGTAGTAATTGGAGAAATTGATGACGTTCGTTTTTCAATGTGGGGAGTAGATATTAACTCACCTTACTCTGGAATATTACCTGCATCTGAAGTTTTTGGAAGAGAAAAAAAAGAACTGAGTAAAGTATTTGATATTGGTGATGTTCTATTTTTAAGAGTTGTTGATGTAGATGAAGTTAAAAAAGTCAAGTTAGGTTTAAAAGGTCGAGGAATGGGTAAATTTAAAGGAGGAATTTTAGTTGATATTACTCCTACTAAAGTCCCCCGTTTAATTGGCAAAAAAGGTTCTATGATCAACATGATTAAAGATAAGACTAAATGTAAAATTGTTGTTGGTCAAAATGGACTTGTTTGGGTTAAAGGTGATAAAGGGATGGAACAGATTACCAAGACCATCATAAATTTAATTGAAGCTGAAGCTCATACTTCTGGTCTTACAGATAGAGTTAGGGATAAACTTTATCTTTTAGTTGATGGAAAATTACCTGAAGAACAAGAAGAGTTTGAAATTACTGCTGATGATTTAGAATCAATAGATCACTCTAATTCTAATAATGGGAAAACTAATTCTCATAAAAACAATAATAATAAGAATTATAATAATAAAAACAGTAATAATAATGGTAATAATAATAGAAATAAATTTGATGAAGAAGAAACCGATGTATTAGAAAAGCCAAAACTTGAAAATATTAAAGAAGAAGTTGAAATTGATTTAGAGGTTGATTCTAAAGAAGATGATTCTAAAAACAAAAAAGGTAGTTATTTAGATACTTTTAATCAGGTTAAAGCTCAAAATTCATCTAATAATCCTAGTTTAGGTGAAGTTGATAAAAGTGAGGTTAGTTCTCCTACTTTAAAAATTCAAAATTCTTCTAAAAGTGAATCTAAAAATAACAGGATAAAACCAGTTACTAGTTGGAGAAAAAGAAGTTAGCTATGTCTTTAAAGATACTGTATTTAAAAAGTTAATTATCTATTTCTTGAATAAAATAATAGTCTATTATAATAATGATTATAAAATAATAATCTAATTATAAAATAATAATTTATTTATTAAATATAATAATAATTTTAATTAAGGGGTGATTCTTATCACTAATAATGGTAAAAGGGATGATGGGCGAGCATATGATGAAATCCGTCCTTTAAAAATTGAAGCAGGAGTACTTGAAAGAGCAGATGGATCTGCTTATTTGGAAGTTGGTGGAAATAAGGTATTGGTGGCTGTTTATGGTCCACGTGAATCTTATATCAGAAGATTATTGAAACCTAACACAGGTGTTATTAGGTGCAGATATAATATGGCACCTTTTTCAGTTGATGATAGGAAAAGACCAGGACCTGATAGAAGGTCAACAGAAATATCAAAAATAACTGCTGAAGCACTCAGACCATCTTTAATGTTAGAAGGATTTCCAAGATCTATGGTTGATGTTTTCATAGAAATTATTGAGGCTGAAGGTGGAACTAGGTGTGCAGGTATTACTGCTGCTTCTGTTGCTTTAGCTGATGCTGGAATTCCTATGAAAGATTTAGTAGTTGGTTGTGCTGCAGGTAAAGTCAATGATGAAATTGTATTAGATTTATCTGAAAAAGAGGATAAAGAAGGTCAAGCTGATGTTCCTATAGCTATGATGCCAAGAACTGAGGAAATTACATTACTACAGAGTGATGGTGACTTATCTGAGGAAGAATTTGGAAAAGCACTTGATTTAGCTATGGAAGGATGTAGACAAGTGAATAAAGTTCAAATTGAAGCTCTTAAAACAAGGTATGCTCAAGATGCTGGATCTGATAGCTAATTTTAATGTGAGGGATTACTATGAATATTATACCTGAAATTACAAGAGAATGTATTACTGATCTAATTAATAGTAACAAAAGAGAAGATGGGAGAGATCTTGAGGAATACAGAGATATTCTTATTGAAACAGGAGTTATATCTAAAGCAGAAGGTTCTGCAAGGGTTAAAATTGGCAATAGTCAAGTCATTGTTGGTATAAAGCCTCAATTAGGTGAACCATTTCCAGATACTCCTGATGTAGGAGTTTTAATGACAAATGGTGAAATGTTACCTATGGCTGATCCGACTTTTGAACCAGGTCCTCCAAGTGAAACATCGGTTGAACTTGCTCGTGTTGTAGATAGAGGAATTCGTGAAAGTGAAATGGTAGATCTTGAAAAATTGTGTATTGTGCCTGGTAAAAAAGTATGGATGCTTTTCATTGATTTACATATAATTGATTTTGATGGAAATCTATTTGATACTGCTACCTTAGCTGTAATGAGTGCTCTTTTGAATACTAAATTACCTGTAGCTAAAATTGTTGATGATGAAGTTGTAATTGATGAAGAATCTACAACTGATTTGCCTTTGAGGGATAAAGAAGCTATGTGTACTTTCGTTAAAATAGGAGAAAAAATGGTTTTAGATCCTTCTTTAGATGAAGAAGCAATTTTAGATGCTAGACTTTCAATTGGTATAACTGAATCTGGTAGTATTTGTGCTATGCAGAAAGGTGGGGATCATCCATTAACTAAAGAAGATATTTTAGGGGCTGTTAAAACAGCTTATTCTAAGGTACCTGATTTATTAGAAAAAGTTAATAATGCTTAATAGCTTTTTTAGCTATTTCATTTTTATTTTTTCATCGAATATTATTGTTTATTTTAAAATTTAATTTTTAGCTTTATTTGATTTTTCTTTAACTTATTAACATTCTTATTTATTGATTTCTATTGAAATTTTTATTGTTTTGTTAAATAAAATATTAATAGTCTTATTAATACTCATTTGATGAAAAAAATTACTGAAAAACATTAACTTTATATACTATTTAAGACCAATTTATTATATCATATGAATTTTACTAATTAAGGAAAAATCAAAAATTTTTCATATTTATAATTTATACATATTCATAATGGTTATTTTAAAAAATAATTAATTTTAAGTTTATAAAAGTGATATTATGGCAAGAACAAAAAAAGTGGGAATTACAGGAAGATTTGGAGCAAGATATGGAAGAAAAGCTAAAAGAACTGTAAAATCCATTGAAGAAAACATGAAAAAGAAGCATGTTTGTCCTAAATGTGATAGACCAGCTGTTAAAAGACAAGCTGTAGGAATTTGGAAATGTAGTAAATGTGATACAGTATTTACTGGTGGAGCTTATGTTCCTCAAACTCCAATGCTTAAAACAGCTAACAGAAATATTAAAAGAGTAGTTGGAGGGGACTAATTGTATAAATGTTCTGAATGTGGAACAGAAATTGATCCAAAAAGTTATATGGAAAATAAATGTCCTAAATGTAGATATAGGATTCTTTTCAAAAAAGTTCCAGCTGTTAAAAGAACTATTAAATCAAGATAGCTCTTTTTATTTTTTTATCTTTTTACTACTAATTTAATTAGCTATTAAATAAGATATAAATAGTTTTATTATAATTTATTAATTATTACAAAATACATTAATTATTAGAATAATTTATTAATTATTACATCAATTATTACAATATTCTATTATTAGAATAATTTATTATTTCTATTTTTAATTATGTTTATAGTATTTTTGTAATTTTATTTTAGAGTAACTTTATTTTAGAATTTTTTAAAAATTCTTTAAATTCTCTTACTTAGATTTATATTTAAATTTATATTTAGATTTATTTTCATTGTTAAGGAATTTATTTTCATTATTAAAAAATATTTATTAAGGAATATTATTAAAAATATTTACTAAGGATTTTTTTCATGTTAATTTCAACTTCAAGAAAACCATCATCAAAAACTCGTGCTTTTTGTAAAAATCTTTCTCATGCTCTGGATACTGATTATGTTAATCGTGGAAAGATGAGTATGAGAGAACTACAGTTAAAATCTAATAGTCTTGGTTTAGATAATATAGTTCTTGTTTATGAAATGAAGGGAAACCCAAGTAAAATTACTTTTTTTTCTAATGATGGTGAAGAATTATTAGTTATTCTTGGTTCAGTTAATACAACTAATCAACGTTTGCATATAAAGACTTCTGAGTTATCTTTTAAGTCTGAAATTCCTGAATTAGATGTCCTTGGTGATATATTTCCTATAAATAATTCTAATAATGATTCTAATCAAAATCATATATATGTTGAAAAATTAGAAGACTATGATGATGAATATGATGATATTGAAGATTTCAATAAAAGGATAGGTATTATTCATTTTTATAATAGAGACGGGAATGATACTGGTCTTAAAATTAATATTAGAAAAATCATTGGTTAATGTTATTATAGTGGTTAATATTGTTATATTGGTTAATGTTCTTGTATTGGTTAATATATTGGTTAATGTTGTTCTATTGATTACACTATTATTCTTGATTAAATATTGCTATTATTAAATAGGTATTATTAAATAGGTATCATTAGATATTTATGTTTAATTTTTAGATGTTTTAATACATACTTTTTCTTAATATATATTATAATGGGTTTTAGTGGAGGTTTTTATATTTCTGAAATTTCTTTCAATGCTTTAAAGTCAGTTAAAAGTAATATTTTAATAGATTTAGAAGATGAAAAATTAGCTAAAATTGTCTTTGATTCTGTTTTATTGGAATTTGAATCTTCTCCAGATTATAGATCTAACATGTATATTAACCTAGATAATTCTAAACTTATTATAAGTATTGATTCTGAGGATGCTACTTCGTTTCGTGCTTCTATCAACTCTGCTATTAAATGGATTATTGTATCATTAGATGTTAATGATTTAATTAAATGAATATTATTATAATAAGATTATTTATAAATATAATGTAGATAATAATAAATACTATAATAAACATATTTTGTTATTATATATTTTTGTTATATTTTTTATTAAGTCTTTTATTATCTGTAAAAGTTAATTAAGATTAAATAATATTAAATATAAAGTTTATTTGTTAATAGTATTATTAAATAAAGCTAGTATTATTAAATAAAAAAATAATATTATTAATTAAACTAATAATAGACTAAAATTACAATTATTAAAACTACAATATATATTATATAAAAAACTAATATTATATATAGAACTTTTATTAAAGATAAATATGATTAGATAAAGTAATAACAATTAAATTCTTTAAACTAATTTTATTTTATTATCCTAGATTAATTTAATTATTATTCAATTATTCTAGATTAATTTCATTGTTTAATTAAACTAAAAGGTGAAAATATGGAAGTACCTCAAAATATACAACATCAATTAAATCAATTTCAACAATTACAACAGCAAGCTCAAGCTGTAACTGTACAGAAACAAAATGTAGATATTCAGATTCAAGAAACTGAAAGTGCTCTTGAAGAATTAAAGAAGAGTGACGAAAATGCAGAAGTTTTTAAAACAGCTGGAAACTTGTTAATTAAAGTAAATCGTGATGAAATTAATGAAGAGCTTGAAGAAAAACTAGAAACTCTTAAATTAAGAGAAAAAACTATGGCTCGTCAAGAAGAAAGAGTTATGAAAAAGCTTCAAGAGATGCAATCTTCAATCCAAGAAGCTATGCAAAATCAAGCTCCTCAATAAATAGTTTAAATTTTTAAATTTTAATAAAATTGTTATTTTTATTGTTATTTAAATATTTTATATTTAAATACTTAAAATATTCTTATATTTAAAAACAAATTTTTTAATAAATTTTCATTATTTATTAGCTATTTTCATTATTTATTGATTGTTTTTAATTTTTATTACTTATTTTTTATTTATATAACTTTATTTATGTAATTTTAGTTATATATCTTTATTTACATATTTTTTATTTATTAAATCTTTAATTTAATATTTTATTAGGGTGTTTTAATTTGAATAAGCTTAAAAAATTATCCCAAGAGGATTTAGACGTTATTTCACAGTATTTTTCAGATAAAGCTAATGAGATTATATTATCTAAAGTTCCATCAAAAGAAGTTTTAGACTTTGATCTTCAAATAGATGCTAGTTATGATGATGAAGAGTTGGATGTTAATATTGATGTTAATATTGCTCTTGATGAACTTTCTAAAATCAAAAATGATGATATTGAGTTAGCTATTGAGGAAGCCTATAATCAGTTAGATGTTTTTATTGATGAAAATTATAGAGAATAAAATTATAGGTAATAATAGTTAGATGGTAGCTATTCTTATTATGCAATAACGATATTATGGTTTTTATATGGGCTTAAAAATTGTTTTTACTGATGAAAATAATGAAAATTTCATTAAAATTGATCAAGAACAATCTGATTATTATAATAATCTTCTAGGATCTATTGCAATTGACTATAGGAATACTTGTCTAGATTATAAAGATCATTTTGTTGTTTTAGTTTTTGATGATGATTTGCCAATTGCATGTGGATCTTTTGTAGAATATTGTAAAGATACTGTTGAAATTAAGAACCTTTTTGTAAAAGAAGGTTATAGAAATCAAGGATTAGGAAATACTATTGTTAAAAAGTTAGAAGAAGAGAGTAAAAATAGAGGATATGATTTCATTATTTTAGAAACAAATATCCATATGCCAATAGCTATTTCTTTTTATTCTAAATTAAATTATAATTTAATTGAAAATTATCCTCCTTTTGTTGGCAATGAACTTTATGTTTGCATGAAGAAAAAATTGTGATATATTACATTATTATTGTAATTTAATCCATTTTATATATAGTTTGATTTTTAACTTGATTAACTTAGTTAAATTAATCATTAACTTATTTAGCTTAATCATTTCATTACTTAACTTAATTTTATTTTAATTTTATCAATTTCATTTTATAAAATTTCAAGTAAACTTTAAATAGTATAAAGTTTATATTATATTTATGGGTCCAACTCCTTAGTTTATCATACATGAACTGTTATATTAGATTTGGGGTTTTCCCTTATCTATTATTAATGGAGTTTTTTATTTTTTATTTATATTTTTTATTAATATTTTTTTATATTTGTACTAATTTTATTTTAATTTTCATCTATTGTTTTTATTCGTGTTTTTTATTTAATTGTATTTTTATTTATTTGTATTTTTTGTTTAGTTATAGTCATTTTTAAGCTATTTTTAAATTTTTATCTATTTTTATCTATTTTTATTTATTTTTATTTATTTATTTAATTTATTTATTGTTGTTTATTAATAAACTGTAAATTATCCAATAAATTGTAATTCATTCAATAATTATAAATCATTCATTTATTATAGAAATTATTATATAAATCTATATTATAAAAAACCTATATTATAAAAATCTAAAATTTTTTATAGTAGAACTTACAAAACTTCTATAACAGTATATTTATATTTTATACTACTAATTTTTGACGATAACTATTTTTTGTGATAAAATGAAAAGGTCAACTTTGATTACAATTATTATAGCTCTTATATTAATTTTTGGAGCATATTTATGGGGGATGACTCAACTTAGTCTTGTTGAGCCAGTTGGACGTCTTACAGTAACAAAATTAGGAAATCCCGATATGTTCCCAAATCATGGTAATGCTGAAGTACTTGGTGAGTATGCAGCTAAAACTGGTTCAAAATGTGTTTTGGTTGTTCATTATGGGGGAGATTCTAATTATCGTCAGTTTGTTCAGGAAAGTCCTTTATCTTCATCTGGAGAAGTAAAAGTTTTAGAATTAGCATTTGTTGATCCTTCGACTTATAAAACTTATGTTGATTGGGGAGAAGTTCTTTACACATTTTTATTTGGAATTCCAGAAGACAGATATACTTATAGGGCTGATGGAATATCATTCCAAACTCTTGATGAAGCTTTAGCTTATGTTGATCAAGAAGCTAAAAATTATGGTCAAGAAGGACCTATTCCTATGTTTTATCATGGAACTGTTCGAGCTGAAGGTCCTTATCTTAATCCTGGCTGTGGATTTCCACTTTATACTCAAATTTCTTGGAAACAATATGGTCGTTTCGGTGCATATTATTATGTTGCAAAAGGATTGATTTGGCCTTATTTATCTAATAGGTATTATCCTTATGAAATTAGTCATTTATCTGACTTACAAAGATTATATAATGAGGGTAATCTTGATTATACGGTTACTTAATACTTTCAGGATTAATATATCACTTTAATTGATTTTTAATAATCTTTTATAATCTTTTATAATCTTTTATAATCTTTTTTAATTTTTTATTATTTTTATATTTTTAATATTTTTTAATTTTAATATTTTTTAATTTTTTATATTTTTAATTTTTAGTATAACCTAAACATTTATATATGAGGAGATAATAATATATTATTTGTTTAGGCTTACCTAAATTTAATAGATTTTATAATACAATTTTTGTTCACCTAACTTTACCTAAAAATTTATATACTAAATACTAGAAATATAAGATTGTCTTTAGGTATTCCTAAATAAGAACTTTTATTTAGGCATTCCTAAATATAAATAAATTTAGGTATTATTAAATATATTTATTCTAAGTATGAAGATTAATTGAAATTTAATTGAAATAATAAAAATATAATGTTTAAAAATCGATTTCTAGAAATATCGATTATCATTTAGGCATTCCTAAATTTTTATTATATTGAGTAAATTAAGTAAATTTATTTTATGCTTAGACTTATTTATAATATTTTTAGATTATTTATAAATTTTTAGATAAATTTAAATCTTTAAATTATTTTTAATTAATTTAAATCAAAGTGTAAAGGTGAAAAGATGGAGGAAAAAAATATTAATTCAATAAAAACATTAAATGAACTTAAAAATGGTGAAAGAGGAACTATTGTTTCTTTTTCTGATAGAGGAGATGTTGAATTAAAAAGGCATCTTTTAGGTATGGGGTTTGTTAAAGGTTCTGAAATTACTCTAGAAAAAGTAGCTCCTTTAGGAGATCCTATTAAATTTAGATTAAAAGGATATTCAATTTGCCTTCGTAAAAATGAGGCAGAGAATATCAAAGTTCAAGTGGTGAACTGATTTTTTAATTTTTAAAAATAAAAATATATTAATTTTTTAAATAATTTAGAATAATATTTAAAATAATATTTAATAAAAAATATTTAAAAAATATTTAATAAAGAATAATATTTAAGAATATTTAAGGTAATTATTTAAAATAATTTTTAGTTCATACTTGATTTTTCCATAAATTTATCATTTTTAGTAAGGTGGAAATTAATGAATAGTATAAAGATAGGATTAGCTGGAAATCCTAATGTGGGTAAAACAACTTTATTTAATCAATTAACTGGTCTTAGACAGCATGTTGGAAATTGGCCTGGTAAAACAGTAGAAAAAGCTGAAGGTCATCTAAATTTCAATGATTCGAGAATTGATGTAATTGATCTTCCAGGAAACTATGCTCTTAGTGCTCATTCTATTGAAGAGATAGTTTCTAGGGATTTTATTGTTGATGAAAATTCAGATGTTATAGTTAATATTATTGATGCAACTAATATCGAGAGAAATTTATATTTAACTACTCAAATGATGGAACTTGGTGCAAATTTAGTCATTGCACTTAATATGAATAAATTTGCTAAAAAGAAAGATTATGATATTGATACAAATATGTTATCTGAACTTTTAGGAGTTCCTGTTGTAGAAATTGAGGCTATTGATAATACTGGAAAAGAACAATTATTAGAAGCGGTTCAAAATGCTGCTAAAAACCCTATTGATAGTAGTAAAAAATTAGTTTATGGTACAGAGTTAACTGAACATCTTAATGATCTTAAAGATCTTATTGAAAAGAATAAAGAGTTATCTGATGTTCCATCATCATGGACAGCTATAAAACTGTTAGAAGATGATGATATAATTGTTGAGAAAGTTAAAACTGCTTCAAATTTTATTGAAATATTCAATGAAGTTGAAAAATTAAAAAAACATTTTAAAAATGTTTTTGGTGAAAGTAGTGAAGAAGTAGTTGCTAATTATAGATATTCTTATATTGATGGTTTGATTAAAGAATCTGTTATTAAACCAGAAATAGAAAAACAGACAATCACTGAAAAGATTGATAGAGTAGTTACTAATAGAATATTAGGACTTCCAATATTTTTAGTTATAATGTGGATTATATTTCAAATTACTTTTACTGTTGGAGCACCATTCCAAGATCTTCTTGATAATGGATTTGTAATGCTTGGAGATGGTATATTAGCATTGATTGGTGAATCTTGGTTTTCTTCACTACTTGTTGATGGTATTATAGGTGGTGTTGGTGGAGTACTTGTATTTTTACCTCAAATATTTTTGATGTTTTTGATGATTAGTATTCTTGAAGATTCAGGATACCTTGCAAGAGCTGCTTTTGTTATGGATAGAATTATGCATAAATTTGTAGGTCTTCATGGAAAAGCATTTATTCCAATGATTTTAGGATTCGGATGTGGTGTTCCAGGAATTATGGCTACTAGGACAATGGAACATGAAAGAGATAGGATATTAACAATGATGATAATTCCTTTCATGTCTTGTACTGCTAGATTGCCGGTTTATGTTTTATTTGTCGCTGCTTTCTTTACTGCTTTCCAAGGTGAAGTTATATTCTCATTATATCTTCTTGGAATAGCTGTAGCTATTATAATCGCCGCAATTCTTAAAAATACTGCATTTAAGGGAATTACAACTCCTTTTGTTATGGAACTACCTTCTTATAAGTTACCTTCTCTAAAAGGTGTACTTATTCATACTTGGGAAAAAGGTTATGGTTTCATTAGAAAAGCAGGTACAATTATCCTTGCAGCTTCTATTGTAGTGTGGGTTTTAAGTAGTGTACCAGTTGGAGTTGATTATGGATCTCAAGAATCTGTAATTGGGCAATTGGGTACTGTTGTAGCTCCAATTTTTGGACCATTAGGATTTGGTGAATGGCAACCTGCTGTAGCTTTAATATTTGGTGTAGTAGCTAAGGAGGTGGTTGTAGGAACTTTCAGTTCCCTGTTTGGAGTTGCTGAGGAAGGATCGGGCATTGAATCGGCAATGCATGAGATTTTCACACCGCTTTCTGCATATGCATTCCTAGTATTTGTATTGTTATATGTCCCATGTTTTGCAGCTTTGGGTACTATAAAGCAAGAAACAAACTCTTGGAGATGGCCATTAGCCATGGTAGGTGTTACTACAGTAACTGCATATATTGTATCATTCATTGTATATCAAGGTGGAACCCTTTTAGGTTTTGGTTGATATAACTGGTGATATATCTTTAAAAGTTTTATAAAGGATTTATATCCTTTATTTTTATTTTAATATAAACTTATATTTTAATAAAACTTTTATTTTAATATAAATTTTTATTTTTATTTTAAAATTTTATTTTAACCAAAATTTTATTTTTATTGAAATTTTTATTTAATTTTATACTTATATTCAAATTAATTTGTGTAGATTTTTTCTTTAGTTTTAGTATATTTAAAAAATTTAATTATTATAAGTAACTTATATATTATTTAAGTGGTGGTGAGAATATGCAATGTAGAATGTGTGGCTATGAATTTGATGAGAAAATTATTGGTAGAAGCTGTCAAGGTTGTGGAAAAAGAGAATGTCAGACAGTACATTGTCCTAATTGTGGATATGGTAATTCACCAGAATACGAGACAGAATTTAAATTTATTGATTCTTTAAAAGATAAACTTAGTTTTAAAAAGAAGAAAGAATAATTTATAAACAATATCAACATCTATCATAATGTTAAAATTATATGTAATAGTAATATTATATATTGTATTATTAATAATACAATATTATAGAATTATTACAATATTATAATATATATTTTAATAATTACAATATTTATATAGTCTTTATTACTATTCATATTATATTAATAAAACTTATTTGTAAAATTCTAAAATTCAATGATATCTTTAAAATAATATAATTTACTTCAACCGATAATATGAATGTTTTAGAAAAATTTCAATCCATTATAATACTTGTTGCTATAATATTTGGACTAGTTTTTGGACAACTCACAATAATTAATAATAGTGCAGGCTATTTTATAATACCTTTTTTATTTTTGATGTTATTTGGTATATTTGGATCTATATCTCTTAAAGATTTTAAGAAGAGTTTCTCTAATTTTAAATTTGCAAAAGTTACTATTTTAATGAACTTTATTTGGACTCCTTTATTTGCTTATATCCTTGGAGCTATCTTTTTAAATCAACATATTGATATTTGGATTGGTTTTATAATGTTGATGGTAACTCCTTGTACTGATTGGTACCTAATTTTTACAGATATTGCTAAAGGAAATCTTCCTCTTTCAACTTCAATTCTTCCTTTAAATTTAATATTACAATTAATACTTCTTCCAATATATTTATTATTATTTTTTGGTGTTTTTGGTTCATTTGATTATGGAATTTTACTTGAAAGCATATTACTTATGGTTTTTTTACCATTTATTTTAGCTCAAATAGCTAGATATCTTTTTACAAATATGAAATCATTAAATAGTTTTAAAGATAATTTTTTTAGTTTTTTTGAGTCTTCCCAAATCATTTTTTTGAGTTTAGCTATTTTTTGTATGTTTGCTTCAAATGGTTATTTATTGGTTAATAATTTGTGGGTTATTTTACTTTTACTTATTCCAATGTTTTTATTTTTCATTTTAAACTTTTTTATAGGTAGACTGTTGACTAACAAATTAAATTTTTGTTATGCAGATTCAGTTAGCCTATCTATGACTACTCTTGCAAGAAATTCTCCAATTGCTTTAGCTATAGCTGTAATAGCTTTTCCAAATCAACCTTTAGTTGCTTTAGCATTAGTTATAGGGCCTTTAATAGAATTACCTGTTTTAGCTATTATATCTCAAGTTTTGCTGTTTATCAAAAGAAAAAATTTTTTATAATTTCTTAATTTTTTAACTTTCTAATATTTTTCCAATTATTCTTATTATCTTTTATTTTTAGAAATATTCATATATTAATAGCTCTAATAAAAATATATAAATGACTTGATTAACAATAAAATTTTAATGTAATCTTTAAATCTAAATTTAAATTCAATATTTAAATCTAAATTTTATGTAATTTTTAAATTTAATTTAAATTTAATGTCCTTATTCGATTATAAATATTTTAAGAAGTTTAGTAACATTGGGTGGGTGTTTATAATTAATTATCAGCTTAAAAATACTATAGGAAACATTTTTCAAGCATTATTAACAATATTTTTGTTTTTGATTATTGCAGACATAATTATTTTAGTTTTGGAGTCAATATTTCCTTTTCAACATTATAATCAACGTATTGTTGCTAGCTTTGATTTAATTGTTTCAATACTCTTAATATTCTTTTTAAGTATTAATTTTTTATTTTTTGAAAATATTAAAAAGTATTTTCCTAAATTATTAATAATTATTCTTGCAGTTATCCCATTTGAATTTATTTTTCTCTCTATTTGGGGGTATGATATGGGTGCAGGAGTTTATACAGTATTGTATGTTTTTAGAATTTTACATTTATTTGCTTTAATTTATATTTTGAAACTTTTAGGATCTAATTTTATTTCATTTTCAAAACAAAATGGACTTGGCTACGGTATAATCGCTATTACCGCTATATTTATTATAGGGTCTGTTTTATTTTATATTTTTGAGTTTAATCTTAATCCAAGTATAGGTGTATTTGAAGATGCAATTTGGTTCTCATTAGTTTCAGTAACCACTACTGGATATGGGGATATTGTGCCTTTTACCTTAGCTGGAAGAGTTACTGCTGCTTTTTTAATTGTTAGTGGAGTTTCTTTTGCTACATTTGCTACTGCATCTTTAGCAAGTTCTATATTTCAAAAATTCCGTGAAGAAAAAGTTACAAGAGATAAAAAACTTGATGAGCAAAATAAATTGTTAATAGAAAAGTTTGAAAAAACTCAGGATGAATTAAATGAAATTAAAGGTATGATTAAAAAATTAGAAAAATAGCTTTTAAATTATGTAATAATAGTTTTTAAATTATGTAATTTTCTAGAAAATTTATGTTTGGAGGGTTTTAATGTTAGAAGTAATACCTGTATTAGATTTGATGAATTCTATGGCTGTTTCTGGAAAATCAGGAAATAGGGATACTTATACTCCTCTTAATTCTATTTTTGCTTCAGATAGTGATCCTATTTCAATTGCCAATAATCTTAAAATTAATGGTGCAAAACAGGTTTATATTGCGGATTTGGATTTAATTGAAAAAAAAGGGCATAATCTTAATAAAATTAAAATGATAAATACAGTTCTTCCTGTTATGTTGGATAGTGGAATAAGGAATCTAGAATCATTTGATTTTTTCTTAGAATTTGCAAATAAGTTAATTGTTGCTAGTGAAACTCTTGAATCTATTGAAGAGTTGTATAAAGTTTTTGATAAGTATCCAAAAGAGAGGGTTGTTGTTAGTGTAGATATTAAAAATGGAGAGTTACTTTCTAAAAATTTTGAAGTTAGTTTAAATGATTTTAAAAAAGATTTGATTGAAATTGATCCTAATGAAATTATATTGTTGGATATATCTAATGTTGGAACAAAAAAGGGTTTTAATACTGAATTATTAAATAGCTTTTCTGAGTTTAAAGATAAATTAATTCTTGGTGGTGGTATAAACAAGGAAGAGATTCCTAATATAGAAAAGTTTGGTATTAATAAAGCATTAGTTGGGTCTGCATTACATAATGGAGAAATAAGAATTATTTAATTTTATATTTATTTTATATTTACTTTAAATTTATTTTTACATTCATTTATTGTATATTCATAGAACCAATATATTCATAGAACTAATATATTTATAAAATTAATATTGGTATTAAAATAATATTGGTATTATTTGCAATATTTTTATATTTTATTAAATAACAAAGTTTAGTACTATAAATGGACTTATAGCTGCTACTATAAATAATAAAGCTCCTATAATTGTTATTTTTTTCTCATTATCCATTATTCCGGATATTAAAAGTAATACTCCGAAAAATCCTAAAACTGCGGGAATTATATGTGAGAATATAAGTGTTCCTGTTGCCATTTTATCACACTATTGATTATTATCATGAAAATTTGTAATAATTATATAATTAAATGATTATTTAATATTTATTGCTTATTTAATATTTATTGATTATTTAGTAATTAATTTTAACTTTTATTTTATTCTAAAAGTTTATTTCTTATCATTATTAAACCTTTTTCTAACTATTATTTTTTATCTCTTTTTTAGAAAGTTTTATTATTAATAAGGAAAAAACTCTATATTGATTAAAGATATTTAATATTTTTAATATTTTTAATTATTTTATGACTTTTATGAAAGTTAATAATAATAAAATTAATAATAATATTAATAACAATATTAACAATAATATTAACAATAATATTAATAACAATATTTTTAATAATGTTTTTAATAATAATATTTTTATTATGATGATACGATATTGGTAATTTAAGGAGAATATTTATGAAAAAAGGAACTGATGTTTTAAAAGAAGGATTCGCAAAAATGACTAAAGGTGGAGTCATTATGGATGTTGTTAATGCTACAGAAGCAGGTATTGCTGAAGATGCTGGTGCAGTTGCAGTAATGGCTTTAGAAAAGGTACCTGCAGATATTCGTGCTAGTGGTGGAGTAGCTAGAATGGCTGATCCAAATAAAGTTAAGGAAATTGTTGAGGCAGTTTCAATACCTGTTATGGCTAAAGCACGAATTGGTCATATAGCTGAAGCTCAGATTTTAGAAACTTTAGGTGTAGATATGATTGATGAAAGTGAAGTACTTACACCTGCTGATGAAGAATATCATATTAATAAGAAAGAATTCACTATTCCATTTGTATGTGGAGCAAGAAACTTAGGGGAAGCTTTACGTAGAATTGATGAAGGTGCAGCTATGATCAGAACTAAAGGTGAACCTGGTACTGGAAACATTGTTGAAGCTGTTCGCCATATGAGAATGGTTACTTCTGAAATCCGTGAAATTCAAGGTAAAAACGAAGAAGAATTAAGAAATTTCGCTAGAATTATCGAAGCTCCTTTCCCACTTGTAAAAGAAGTTGCAGAAATTGGTAAGTTGCCTGTTGTTAATTTTGCTGCTGGTGGTGTAGCTACTCCTGCTGATGCTTCTCTTATGATGCAATTGGGTTCTGATGGTATTTTTGTTGGTTCTGGTATTTTCAAATCTGAAAACCCTGAAGAATTTGCAAAAGCTATTGTTGAAGCTACAGCAAATTATGATAAACCTGAAGTTTTAGCTGATGTTTCAAAAGGTTTAGGTGAAGCTATGAAAGGGGTTGAAATCTCTGAAATAGCTGAAAATGAGCGTATGCAAGAAAGAGGATGGTAATTACTCATTAACTAATTTTTCTTTCTTATTTTTTAAATCTTATTTTTCAGTGTTGTTTTTCAGTGGTTTTTAATTATATTCATTATTTTTTTATTCATACTTTTTTATTATTTATTTTTTCATTAAATATTGATTTATTTTTTATATTATTTAATTTATAGTTTATTTAATTCATAGGTTGTCAATCTATTTGTTATCTAATTATATTTATCTTATAGCTGAAAGAATACTGAATGAATCTTAATTATAGTAAAATATATTGTTATTTAAATATTAGATAAGTATATATGTTAATTTGATTATACTAGTTAATGCATATTTATGCAAATTAATATCTTATAGTTCAATGCTTATAGATGCCAAGAAAAAAATAAAGTAACAATCCAGTAACAATTATGATTAAAGCATTTGAACATATAATTCGATATTTAACAAAATTGAAAGGTTTGAGGAGGATATAATTTAAGAATTGATTTATGAACTTTTTGTTCATTTTCAATCATTTTTATCCTCTGAAAACTGAGATAAATTAATAAAATAGGGGTTGACCCATAATTTTTGTGTTTTTTTTCTTATATTTTTTCAATTATCTTTAATAATCCTTTATTTTTAATTTTAAGGCGGGGGGGGGGGATAGCTATTGTTTTTTATTTTTAAGGGGTAATATTTATATAGGAGTATTTTTATATTATTATCCTTGTAACATAGTGAGTATTCATTTTCATTATAGTTACATATTTTATATTTATATCTGATTGATTGGATCAGGAGGTGAAAAAACGAAAATGTTTATAATAAATAGACTTTTTAAGCCAATTATTTTTGTTGTGTGTGTTTTATTTATCTTTTTAGCTTTATCTAGTGCTAGTGCAGCTAGTTATGATTTTAATAATGCTAATAATACTGAACAGTTTCAAAGTGTTATTGATAATGATTTTGATAATGATTTGGTGATTAGTTTTGATGATGGTGATTATGATGATTGGGGTCAGCTTAATATTAGTCGTAATGCTTCTATTATTGGTAAAAGTCGTGGTGGTGCTAAATTCACAACATCTAGTGTTGATACTTTGTTTAATATTAATGCTACTAATGTAAAGATTATTAATTTAACTATTAGTGGTTATACTACAGCTATAAAATCTAATTGTAGTGATTTGACTGTTAGTGATAATAATATTACTACTTCTGGTGTTAGTATTAATTTAAATAGTAGTGGTAGTGCTAATCCTATAACGGGCGTTGCTATTAAGGATAATATTATTAAATCCAGTATATCTACTAGTTATCGTGGTGCTGTTTCTTTATTCGGTAAATCTGCTGATAAGACTGTTTTTGATGTTTTATTTAGTGGTAATAATATAACTGGTGGTTATTCTGGTGTATACTTAGGTGATAGTAGTTATGCTAGTCCTATTTCGTCTGCTAATTTGGTTTTTGAAAACAACAACATCACAGGAACAGACTATGGTGTTGATCTGTATGCAGACAGCAGCAACAACACCAATATAACCTTCACCAACAACAACATCACAGGAACACACGGCCTTGGTGTTGATCTGTCTGCATCCAGCAGCAACAACACCAATATAACCTTCGCCAACAACAACATCACAGGAACATCTGGCAGTGGTGTTTCTCTGTATGCATCCAGCAGCAACAACACCAATATAACCTTCGCCAACAACAAAATCACAGTAACATCCGGCAATGGTATTTATCTGTATGCATACAGTAGCAACAACACCAATATAATCTTAGCCAACAACAACATCTCAGGAACATCACGTGGTGTTTATCTGGAGGCGTACAGTAGCAACAACATCAATATATCCTTCGTCAATAACAATATTACTGGTGTTAGTTATTGTGTTTCTCTGTATGCATACAGTAGCAACAACACCAATATAACCTTCGCCAACAACAATATTACTGGTGTTAGTTATGGTGTTTATGTTTATTTGTCTAATGGTAATGTTAAGGGTGTTAATTTCTTGAATAATACTATTAATGTTACTAATGGTGATGGTTTTTATTTCTATACTAGTGGTGCTGGTGTTACTAATGTGACTGATTTTGTTGTTAGTGGTAATACTATTTTTGCTACTAAGGCTGGTTTGAATTTTACTGGTTTAAGTTCTGGTTCATTGGTTAATGTTACTGTTGAGTATAATCGTATTATTGCTTCTGTTGGTGTTAATATTACTGGTCATAATGATAATAGTAGTTTTGATCGTAATTGGTGGGGTCTTAATAATATAACTGGTAAAATTTTGGGCATTGATACTCTTAATCATTTTATTTTGAATATTACTAATACTTCTAGTTTGGATGGTGTTCATTTTGGTGATAATGTTAGTTTTATGTTGTTAGTTTTGAATACTACGCTTAGTAATGATGGTGTTGAATTTTTACCTGATTTTGTTGTTAATGGAACTTTCAATGGTGATGATTTTAATAGTAGTCGTGTTGATGGTTTTGTTTATAATGCAACAGCTACAGCTGGTGTTCAAACTTTAGCTGCTACTTTAGATAGTCAGAATGTGATTCTAAATTTTAACATTAATTCTAGTATAATTGTTATTAATGATCCAGTGAGTATTGGTGAGAATGTTACTATTTCTGGTCATTTAGCTGATTATGCTGGTATAGCTGGTGTTAATGTTACTGTTGATGGTAATATTTACACAGACGTCCCTGTTAATGATACTGGTGGTTGGAGTCTTAATTACAGAACTAACAAGACAGGTAATATAAAAGTTATTGTTAGTTTTAGTGGTAATGATAATTGCACTGGTTTTACTAATATTACTAGTTTTGAAGTGTTGAGGAATAGTACTAATTCTACTATTATTGTAGGTAATGTTCAAATTGGTACTAATGCTAATATTACTGGTCAGCTTGTTGGTTATGTTGGTAATGGCTCTGACACTTTGACTGTTAGTGTTGATGGTAATGTTTATGATGATGTTATTATTAATTCTACTGGTGGTTGGAGTCTTAATTACACAACTAACCGCACAGGAAACATAAATCTTAGTGTTACTTATGATGGTAATGAGAATTATACTAGTTTTACTAATAGTACTAGTTTTACTGTGAGTTTGAATGATACTAATTCTAGTATTGTTGTTAATCCTGAAACTGTGAATATTGGTGATAATATTACTATTTCTGGTCAGTTTGTTGGTTATGTTGGTAATGGCTCTGACATTTTAACTGTTAGTGTTGATGGTAATGTTTATGATAATGTTATTATTAATTCTACTGGTGGTTGGAGTCTTAATTACACAACTAATCGTACAGGAAATATAACTGTTAGTGTTATTTATGTTGGTAATGAGAATTATACTGCTTTTAGTAATAGTACTAGTTTTGAAGTTGTTAAGAATAGTACTAATTCTACTCTCATTGTTGTTCCTTCTAGTGTTAATATTGGTGAGAATGTTACTATTTCTGGTCAGTTGGATAATTTTACTGGTATGTCTGGTGTTAATGTTACTGTTGATGGTAATCATTATACAGACGTCCCTGTTGATGGTACTGGTGGTTGGAATTTTAATTACACAACTAACAAGACAGGTAATATAACTGTTAGTGTTAATTTTAGTGGTAATGATAATTATACTGCTTTTAGTAATAGTACTAGTTTTGAAGTTGAAAGGAATAGTACTAATTCTAGTATTATTGTAGCTAGTGTTCAAATTGGTGATAATGTTACTATTTTTGGTGAGCTTGAGGGTTATGTTGGTTATGGTTCTGATTTTTTGACTGTTATTGTTGATGGTAATGTTTATAATGATGTTACTATTAATTCTACTGGTGGTTGGAGTCTTAATTATACAACTAATCGTACAGGTACTATTGATGTTATTGTTATTTATATTGGTAATGAGAATTATACTAGTTTTAATAATGCAAGTAGTTTTACTGTGAATTTGAATGATACTAATTCTAGTATTGTTGTTAATCCAGATTCAGTGAGTATTGGTGAGAATGTTACTATTTTTGGTGAGCTTGTTGGTTATGTTGGTTATGGTTCTGATTTTTTGACTGTTAGTGTTGATGGTAATGTTTATGATGATGTTATTATTAATTCTACTGGTGGTTGGAGTCTTAATTATACAACTAATCGTACAGGTACTATTGATGTTATTGTTACTTATGTTGGTAATGAGAATTATACTGCTTTTACTAATATTACAAGTTTCAATGTTACTAAGTTATCTAGTAGATCTACTATTGATATTCTCGAGACTGTTAAGTTTAATCAAACAGTTTTAATTTCTGGTCTTTTAACTGATCAGAACAATAATACAATAAAAAATGCTAATTTAGAACTCATTATTGAGAATGAATCATATAACATAGTTACTGATTCTGATGGTAATTGGAATTTAAATTATACTCCAAAAAAGCCTGGAGTACTTGATTTATCTTTGATTTATCAAGGTGATAACCATTACGAAGGTTTTATTGAAAATAAGACTTTCAATGTTAGTAAATTAGCTACTAATTCCACTATAAAACTTCCTAGTATTATTAAAGTAGGTGAAACTATAACAATTAATGGTAATGCCTATGATGAAAACGGTAATCCATTAGCTAATATTACTATTACTGTTATACTTGATGGTCGTGTTTATAATTTAAGAACTGATTCTAGTGGTTTTTGGAGTTTAAAATATAAACCAACTCATAATGGTAAAACCAATATTAAATTAACTTTTAATGGAAATGAAATATATTTAGGTTTCATTAACGATTCTAGTTTTAATGTAAAAAACAGCAACACTAATAACACTAACAACACTAACAACACTAATAATACTAACAATACTAATAATACTAAACATACTAATACTAATAATAATAGTACTAGTGATTTAGTTTATGCTTCTATGAAAAAAACAGGAATTCCAATAATAGCTGTTGTTTTATTATTAGTAGGTATTTTCACAGTTACTTTTGCAAGAAAACGAAGTTAAAAATACATTTAAAATTATATTTTATTTGGGGAGAATTGATTATTTTTCTCTTTTTATTTATTTTTTTTTATAAATTTATGAATACATTTATATGTTTATATATTAATATTTAATGATAAATATTTATTATATTTATTTATAAAAATTTTTTATTTTTATAAGTTTAAAATGAAGCTTTTATTTTCATGAAAATTTAAATTGTTAGGAGAGGTTCGAATGAGGTTTAGTAGGTTTTTATTGATTGTTGGTGTAGTTGCTCTTGTGTCTGTTTTTGCAATGAGTACAAGTTTTGCAGTTAGTGCTAATAGTGAGAAATTGACTCAATATAAAGGTTCTTTTTCTTCTAATATCAATAAAAAGATTTCGAATATTGAACAAGTTTATGCATTTAAAAATAATAATTCTAAAGAATATTATAAGATTAATATTAAAAAAAATTATCAAAATAAATATAAAATCAGATCAGTAAATGTAAGATATGCTGTTGTTGATAATGAAACACATAAAATTAGGAATTTTCTTTATAAGAATTATACTGGGAAAAATAAGAAATCTTTGAAAATAGATATCTTAAATAAAGATGATACTTTCATTGATAAAGTTACCATTAATTATTTTACTAAAGGAAAGATTAAAAATGAAAGTTTCTATTCTTACTATTATACTAATAATTTTACATTAGTTAATTATTTGGCTAGTGGAAAAGCTAATGCTAAAGCAGTACAAAAAGGTGATTATAAGATTACACAACTTGGCAATATACCAATAATTAAATATCAAAATGTTAAAATCATAACTAAAAGTAAAAAATACAAAATTAAGGCAGTTAAATTAATTTTAACTAATTTTAAAGGCACTAAAACTTCTTATAAAACTTTTAAAGGATATGGAAAAAACAGTTTAAAAATTCAATTGTATGAAAATATATTTATTCGAGATATCAAAGTTTATTATTATTAATTTTTTATAGTTTTGTCTGTGTTTTTATATATTTTTAATATATTTTTAGTTAGCAAAAGATTAAAATTTTTTATTCTTTTGCTAGTTTAACTCCGAAATAATCACCATATTTATTATTTGTTGTTCCATTTTCATTAATTACTTTTTCCACTGATAATATATTAGGAAAACCACTATTAAATCCATTTCTCCACCCATAATATTTAATTTTATAGGTTCCATTAATTTTTAAGTCATTGAAAATGTCTCTTGTGTTAAATTTTTGGAATAAGAAGTTTTCTTCATTTAAAAATCCTTCTCCTTCTGTTGTAATTAACATTAATTGATCAGCATTGTCTATTGTCATAACACCTTCAGTATTGTATTTGATACCTGCTTTAGGTTGCCATTCTTGAACTGTGATTATCTTTTCTTGAACCGATGGTACTTCATAAGTATAATGCCAAAATACACTACCTACTGGCATCATAATAAGAAGTACTATAATAAAAGATATTCCTAAACTAATAAGACCTAATCCCTTACTGTCTTTTTTTCTCTTAATTATTAATCCTATGATTATTGCTACAATTAATGGTATTACTATAAATATTCCAAATTGTATTAACCATCCTTCAAACCAATTAGGCGCTACAAACATATTATCTAATTCTCCTAATAATTTTATTTTTGATTTTGTTATATGAATTTTTTGTTTATTTTATTATAGTTTTGTTTTTTATTTTAATAATATTCTCTAAAGATTTAATATTTAAATTTAACTATAACTCCTATTTAATAGATTGAAAACCAATAAAAAATAATAGAAATAATTATATACTAAATTTATAAAGGTTTATATTAGGTATTATTAAAATAATACTAAATATTTTTATCTTATTTAATAAAAATCTTATTTAATAAAAAAAGTATTTTAAAACTATCTAATGATATATAAATAATAAACATTTAATACATAACAAAAAAATATTATTACTAATAGTTTTTAGCAAAGTGTACTAATAGTTTTTAGCAAAATGTTTTAATATTCTTTTATTTTAAAAATAAATAATAATTAAAAAAATTTAAATAGAGTTGAAAAATAATTTTAATTGTTTATATTTCTCTTTTAAATTTTCTTGTTTTTATGCTTTGTTTTTTTTATGGGATGATGTGGATGATGTATATTCCAGTTTTTGCATATTTTTCTTTTATATTGTTTTTTCTCTTTTGATGGTTAGTTATTTTCATTTTTTCATTTAATATTAATAATATTACTAAAATTAGATTATTATATGTAAAAAACTTTTTAAAATTCATTTCAATAAGTTTTAATGAAAAATAGTCGATATGTAAAAGTATATATATTGATTAAATAAATATTTATCAATAGATACAAATTATATTATATAAATTATATTATACAAATTATATTATACAAATCGTATTATACAAATCCTATTATATAATTCATATTAGTATAATATTATTATAATATTAGTATATTCATACAGTAAATCTATTGAATATTTATATAAAATGTGTATTAGCTTTGAAATATAATATTATAACTCATTTCCAAAATATAAAATTCTTAAGGGTTAAAATGTTAAATTATAAAAAAAACATTATTTTAATGGTATTTATCATTTTTATATTCTTTTTCTCTTTTTCCCAAGTTTCTGCTGAAGAAAACAGTCTTCATAATAATATATCTATAAATAATAATTCATCTATTCAAAAAACTATTAATAATTCTTTAGAAAATGGTATTATAATATTGGAGCCAGGATTGTATTCAGAATCAGGAATAATTATTGATAAAAATATAACTATTATGGGCAATAGTAGTCGTGAAAATATTATCATTGATGGAAATTATTCTAATAATATTTTTATAATAAAATCTAATAGAGCTTATGTAAATTTTATTAATATTACATTCATTAATGGTAGAGTTGATGGACATGGTGGAGCTATACATAGTGAAGCTGGAAATGTATTTGTGGATAATTGTGCTTTTATTAATAATACTGCTTCTGTAAATGGTGGTGCAATTGATAACTATGGTACAGAAACAGCAGGATATTTATTTGTCAATAATTCATTATTTATAGGAAATTATGCAGGTCATGATGGAGGGGCAATAACCACATACAGAGGAAATACAGATATTTACAACTCAATTTTCGTAAATAACCATGCAAAACGTGATGGTGGCGCTATCAGGGGAGAAATCTATACTAATACAAACATATACAATTGTTCATTTGATAATAATTATGCTGATGAGTGGGGCGGTGCATTATATATTTGGACAAGCAATTCAACTATACAAAATTCGACTTTTACTAATAATAATGCAGGTACCTATGGGGGAGCGATTTTCACATCAGCTAAAACAATTGTAAAAGATTCCATATTCTTCAATAATTCTGCAGAATTTGGAGGTTTAATTTACATTGTTCAAAAACTTGAAGCTATTCCATTAAACATAATATTTAATAATAATCTTATAATTAATAACTCTGCAGCACATGGAGATGATGTTTATATGGGAAATGCTATTTATGTAGAATATTCAGCTTCAAATATCATTAACTTTGAGAATAATGATTGGGGAACTGATAATCCTGAATGGGAAAAACGTTTTTTCACAAACAATTTTACTAATTTCCCAAAAAATTGGATTAAAACAGTGAAAGATATTTTAAATCCAAGTAACAATACTACTCCATATCAAGAAAAGATAAATCAAACAAATAATCCTATCTTTAAACCATTAAGTGATATTTTTAATTTTATTACTCAAAATTATTTAAATGAGAATATTAATATAGTATCTAATAATACAAATTCAAAATCTGTTGGTTTTGATTCTTTAAAAGCTCAAAAACAAAATAGTTATGAATTAAATATAAATAAAGAAGCTAAAAAAATTTATAATAATGATTTTATTAAATATTTAATTATTTTTGTATTAATAGTAGTACTTATTGTAATTGGATATAAGCGATTTTAATAAGCTAAATATAATTGATAAATTAGATATAAATAATATAGGTAAGGATAAATAATATAGGTGGTTAAAACAGTGCAATTTAAAACAATATTCAGTATTTTAACACTTTTTTTTATTATGATTGGAGGAGTTTCAGCCGAAGAAAATCCTAATGTGACTTTTAATATTGTAGAATTTAATTTACAGAGCTTATATGCTGATTTCATTAATCAAATAAGTTTTATATTCAATAATGTTTTCATGTTTCTTTTTCCTGGAAATGGATCTCAAATAGGGTCTGTATCAGGAGATGAATCTCAAATAGGATATTAAATAGGATATTAAATAGGATATCAAATAAAATCTCAAATAGAATCTCAAATAGAATCTCAAATAGAATCTCAAATAAAATCTGGATATGGATATGGAAGTGAATGGGGCATATTAGATGCTGAAGGTGATAATCCAAAAGAATTGGAGAAGCACTTTAAAAATAGAGAAAATGTTGAAAATCTCACAAATATTATTTCTATTAATGGGATAGTGAAATAAAGAATTACGTTACTAAATTAGCTTCATCAAGAGGATATGAAATTAGTGATATATCTTCTCAAATAAATGATTTTCAGATATGGTATGCTGTAAATGATACTACATCTTTTGAAAATGTTATACAAATATTAATCCAAAACAAAACAGGGAAAGTTGTTATTTATAAGTTATATTAAGAAAAAACTCATATAAAAAATATTAATTATAAATAACATTCGTTTTACATTAATAATTCATATTTAACTTAATATTTGAAATAAATAATATTTTAGTCTTAAAATGGAAAAACCAAAAGATTTATATATTATTTTAACCAATATTAATCTGTTTAGAATGTTTTTTGTGTTTATTTTTTCACATTTTTCCCGTTCTAAATGGGGGCGTTAATATTAGGAAAAAAATATTTTCTTTAGTATTTATTTTTTTCATAGCTTATTCTTTAGTATCTGTAAGTGCAATTGATGTTGTAAAAGAGGCTAAAGAAAATAATTTAATAGCTAGTTTAGGACATTTAGAAAAAGGTAGCTATGGTCAAGAGGTTATTGATCTTCAGAATTGGCTTAAGACAAATAAATACTATAAGGGAGAAATAGATGGATATTTTGGAGTAGATACAGAAACTGCTCTTAAAATGTTTGAAAAAGACAATAATACGTTTAGTGGAGGAAAAATTAGTATTCCAACTAAACTGTCTATGGTTGAAAAAAATATAAGAAATAATGGAAGCCATGTAACTGAATCTAATAATATAAAAGATTCTATAGATGGATATCCTCGTAAAAATAGTTTAACTATAAAGATTTAAAATCTTTATATATTATTTTTTTATAGTTTCATTTTGTTTGTTTTATATACTTTTTTGAGTATTTATTTCATTGATCATTGTTTTTTTCTTGTTTTTTGTGTATTTGAGTAAAGGCTATTATTTTAATGTTTGTTTTTGTTTTTCTAATATATTTTCCTTTTAAATTTAAGAATTTTGCTGATTGTCAGTAACTTTCCTATTATACTATCTATTAGCTATTTTTTAATATGAAAATAAAAAATAAAATTATTCATCATTGTTTAGCTGTTTAAGTGTTGCTTTAATAAAAGCAGGAATATCATCTGGACTTCTACTTGAAATTATGTTGTCATCTTTAACAACTTCTGCATCAACAAAAGTAGCTCCCGCATTTTTAATATCTTGTATAATTGATTTCCATCCTGTGATTTTACGACCTTTTATAGCTTGGGCAGTGATTAAAAGTTGTGGTGCATGACATATTGCAAAAACTGGTTTACCACTTTCAACAAATTTTTTTGTAAAAAGTACAGCATCCTCATCTACTCTTAATTCATCTGGAGAATATCCCCCTGGTATAAAAAGAGCATCAAAATCATTTATTAATACATCTTTAACAGATCTCTCAATTATTGCTGATGAATTTCCCCGCTTACCTTTAACTTTTTCTCCTTTTTTAACTCCTATGATTGTCAATTCATGTCCATTTTCTTTAAAAGCTTTTGCAGGTTCTGTGTATTCTACATCTTCATACATATTTCCTAAAATAACTGCAATTTTACTCATTTAATTCCCCTCTATTTTTATCTATAAATTGACTTGTGGACAAAATTTTTCATTTATTTTGTTTAAGAATTTATTAATATCTTTTTCTTATTAATCATTTTTTAATCAAGAGATTTTTGAATATATAAAGTTCTAATATAGAAATCTATATAATAAATATAAATATATTAACCAAATTTTAGAAATCTTAGCAAAATTTTAGAAATTTAAATTTTGACCACTTATCAACATTGATAATATATTTATATTTAAAAATATTTAATTTTTTTTATAATAATTTAAAAATTTTTAAAAATTTTTAAATATTTTTCTATTTTTTTATTAAATTATTTTTTAGCTCTTCTTTTGCCTATTTTCAATAATTTTTGAAGATAAAAATATATGAGTTTATAAATTACTTATTGAATGAAGAAGTTTAACAAGAAAGCTATCAATTAACCTATAAAGAAAAAAGAAGTTTTGAAATTTATTGAATAGATTATTATTGAAAAATAAAAAATAATAAAAGATAAAAAAGTAAATTTATCTCTCAAAAATGTTTAGATTATTATTTTTTTCTAGTAATTAGTCCTAAACTAGCTAAAAGCACTAAAATTATGGTAATTATTGGTATTCCTGTTTCTTTCATAGTAGCATTAGCTACTGGATTATTACTTGTATTATTAGTATTATTATTAGGTTCAGGAGGCTCAGGCAGTACTGGTGGTACTGGTGGTACTGGTGGTACTGGTGGTACTGGTGGTACTGGTGGTATTGGTTCAGTAGCTAGTATAGTAAAACCTTGAGTTTCATAATCTAACGTAGTTGAGAAGTTTGAAACTTTAGAATCCAACTCAGTAGTTAAAGACTGGCTATTTCTACCATCAATAGTATCAATCAAAACACCATTTTTAAATATATCTACTTCAAAGTATGGGAAATATAAGCCTGCATTGGCGTTATTGTTTGTACCATTAAGTACAAAATAATAATTATAATGTAATATATCTCCAATTTCTAAAGTATTATTCAAAACACTAGTATTTAAAATCATAGTGAAATAATTACCTAGATCAAAATTGGTTACATTAACAGGATTATTAGAACCCCACCAATTATAATCAGCAGTAGAATTACCATAATTAGAAATAGTAAAATTCTGACTATCCTTATTATCAACTAATATAGAATAACTTATATCCAATGTACTATTTAGACCTGAAGCTATAGCTCCACCAATTTGAGCAGTATTATTCCTAAATATAGATCCTATAATAGAAAGTCTCCATTGAGATATTATAGCTCCTCCATAATCAGCAGTATTATTAATGAATGTTGAATTTATAATACTCATATTCCCAAAGTTAGCAATTGCTCCACCATCATCAGCAATTCCATTTGTAAAAATTGAATTACTGATATAGCTTCTTCCAAATATGTGATTGAAAATAGATCCTCCTTGAGAAGCATAGTTTTCATCGAACACACAATTGTTTACATTGAGTATACCATTATTATAAATAGCTCCTCCATAAAATCCTGCTTGATTACCAGTTAAAACACAATCACTCATAGTGACTGTACCTAGACTAGAAATAGCCCCTCCCAATCCAGTTACGCCTGAAAAACCATCTTTTAATGTGATGTTGATTAATATTAAAGTTCCAGTGCCTGTAACATTGAATAATCTATTTATATTATCTCCATCAATTATAACAGTATTTGATGGGCCGTTTCCTTTAATTGTAACTGATTTGTTAATAATTATCTGAGTATTGTTATTTCCAGAATAGACACCTGGATCAAGAATTATTGTGTCACTTGAATCGTTTGTTATTGCTCCATTAATTCCTCCAGCAGTAGAATTATTAATTGTAGTTTCAGCTGCTGAAACTGAAGTCAAACAAAAACAAAAAACAAATAAAATTATCAAGAATAAGTTTAATTTTTTAAATATCACTCTTTTTCACCTCCATTATAATAAATTATATGGATATTGGTTGTTACTAATATATAAAGTTTTTATTACAAAAAATAGGATTATATAAACTATAAACATATTTAAATATAGTTTAAATGATTAATAAATAATAATATTATACTTTTTTCATATACTCATAACTATAAAAGTATTATCAAAAATTCTTAATAAAAAGAAAATAAAATTTAAAGAGTTAATTTATTGTTTGTTTTATAGCTTCAAGATTAGCATCTATAATCTCATCTACATCACTATCAGATAGAGTCATCCATAAGTTTATAAATCCTTTAATATTGGTAAAAAGAAATAAAGCCATCTTATTTGGACTAATGTTAATATCTAATTCTTTTTTATATATAAATTCATCAACTTACTCTTTAAAAATTTTAATTACAGTATGAGTCATATTATCAAATAAATCTCTATATTCTGGATGTTGATGATAAATACTATTAAGCATTAAATAGTATTTTTTATAATCAATTGTTTCACCATTTATTTTTCTAATAGGTTTTTCATTATTCTGAATATCAATACCTATTGATCGATAATATATAAATCTTAATTTTTCAATAAATGAACCTTCAAATTCATAACAAAGATTTTTTAATTCTGTGATTTTTTCTACAAAGTATCTTTGTATCATATAGGATAAAATAGCGTCCTTATTTTTGTAATGATGATAAATAGAACTAGCTGCGATTTCAGATTTTTCTTTAATTATAAATTTAATATTCGTTTTAATATTCGTTTTTAAAATTTTTACAAAATAATTGAAATGTTAAAGTATTTTAGGGTTTTTTAGCTGCTCTTATCTAATGATATTTATTTATTAATATTTTTTTAAAATTAATTAGATAAAGAAACTTTAGATATGTCTACATACTATTGTTGGATAGTAGGTAAAATTATTGAGCTATGGTTTCTTATTCCATGATTCTATAAATACTATAAAAAAATTTATATTTAATGAAGACTTATTAAGTATTGTAAGTAATATTCAAATATAATTAAATCATATTTTAAATTACTTACTTATTCAATAATTACTTTTTAAATAGTTTATTTTTAAAAATATTAGGATAAAATTATGTTATTTGTCCTATGAAGCAATTTCTTTTATTGTAATCTGATATAATAAGAGAAATCATTCTGAAAAAGCAAATTAAAAATAAAAAAATAAAAAATAAATAAACAAAAGAAAGCGATTTTTAAATTTACTATTTTTAGGTAGGTAAGGTAACATGGAAAGGAAAAATAAGCTTATTATAGCAATTGCAATTGTAAGTGCTATTGGAATATTAGCTGTAGCATGGGGTACCTTTTTAAGTGGTCCTGATTTGTCTTTAGGCAATAAAAATATATTGGTATTGGCTAGTGACAAAGATGAACAGCCAGGTGGCGGTGTAGACATGGCGTTTATGGTTAAATTGGAAAATGGAAGTATAAAAAATTATACTCCTATATATCCTGGAGGAAAGGAGCATCCTACACAGCCGGCACCAGGTAATCTTCAAGGAAAAATGCTTCTTCATGATTCTCTGTGGAATGACCCAGAACAAGGTATGGAGTATGCAAAAGAAATTGTAGAATCAAATACTGGAATGCATGCTGATGCTGTAGTAGTCATCTATGATAAAGGATTAGATTCAGTTATAGATTCTATTAGACCACTTAAAATTGATGGAGTAGAAACCAATCTCAGTGCAACAGATATTGTGAGAGAAAACGACAACTATGCAGGTTATAATGGTAGGAGTAGTGAAATTACAGGAACTATGTCAAGAGGAGATTCGGTGATGGTACTAGTTAAAGCGCTTTCACAAGCTGCTACAGATCCAGATAAAAGAAATACAATGATTCAAACAGCTTTAAGTGAATATTCTAAAGGAAATATTTTGATGACTCCTAAAGGATCTTTCATTGGTTTAATGGGTACAAAAGGTATTGAAAACGTTATATGAGCTAAAAAACTAAAACTTTTACAAATGAGTTAGTTTTCAATAGGCTAACTTCATTTGTATATAAGTTTTAATAAAAAGTTTTATATTCTTTTAAATTAGACTATAATCCTCAAAATATCTTTTTCATGAAAAATACTGATTTTTGTAGAAAATAAATTTGTTAAAAATTAAAACAATAACTAAATGCTAAATTTTTACTATTTAAACTTATAATTATAGCTTTATTTTATGAAAACAGATTTAAATTATTTAATTTAAGTAAAAAAATATAAAATAAAGGGTTTGGAGGTATTTAAAACCATTGATCTTAAGATTAGAAATATTGAGTATTGTCTTTAATGTTTACAAGATTTTATTGTAGGTGTTTTTGTGCTGTTTATATTCATATAATCTTTATTTCTAACTTTTTAGCTGATTTTACTCTATTCTATCTTTAACTCCTTATTTTATCTTAGTTTCCTTTTTTTTCATTGATCTATTTTGTTTTCATTTTTTATTAGATCTATATAGAGATGATTCATTACAAATATTTATATACTAGTTTTATTATATTATTTATTATATTCTTATCCTCTCTCAATCCTTTTTATTAATTTTTTTGCTGTTTCAAGAGGTTTTTTCTGTGAATATGCATTAGCTATTCTTTCAATAGCTTCTAAATTTCTCACAAAATTATCTAACCATGAGAATATATCTCCAGGGTATGTTTGGATTTGATAAGTTCTTAATAATTTCCTTGAAATATCAGTAGGATCCTTTTGTTTTAGTCTTTCATTGATAATAAAATTAGAGATTTCTTTTTGTAAACAATCACAAAACGGTTTATCTTTACATTCACATCTTAAAAAATCTACTTGAATTTTTAAAAGTGCTTCTTGAAACTTTTTATCTAATTTATCTATGGTTTCTCCAGAGGAGATTATATCTAAAGTTGAATCTGAAAATAATCTTGTTGAAAAGTTTGTTTTTATTGCATTTACAATCTGTTTATGAACAACTGGTGAAAGATAAGCGTTTTCAAAATATTCTAATTGAATAGCTATATTAATTATTTCTTTATTAATATCTATTTTTTTGTTTTGTTTATTTTTAGATATTCCATTTTTATATCTTTCATTTTTAGCTTTTTCATTTTCAGATTTTTTACTATTCTTTGAACTATTAATTTTAATTATATTCTTATTTTCTTTTTTCAAGGTTTGATTTAATTTTTGTAATGATTTTTTTATAATACTCCCTTCTTGTACTGATAAGAAGGACATTGAAACAGCTTTTCCATATTTAGTAGGAATTACTTCTTCTTTATTATTTTTATTTATTATTCTAATCAGCTTTTTATCATATAGCTCATTAATAGTCATTTCTAAATCAATTGGTATTTTTATATTTTTATAGAAGCTGTGAATAGTTTCAATATCTTTTAAAGAATGAGAGCATACGTCTGCTAATACTTGTTCTAATAACTCTTCTTCACTATATTCTATATGTACATTTTCAACATCACTTTCTAAAAGTGAAATAGCTACTGATTCTTCACTTTCATTATCAAACTTATTAGCTATTTCTGGTAGTAAATATACTACTCCTCTATCATGATAAGTTGGTCTACCTGCTCTTCCAATCATTTGTGAAAATTCATTTGGTGAAATCCACTTGTTTCCCATTATTAATGTTTCAAATATTACTTGGGAAGCAGGAAAATCAACTCCTGCTGCAAGTGCTGCTGTTGTTACAACTGTTGATATTTTTCCATTTGCAAAATCTTTTTCAATTCTTTCTTTTTTAAAGTATGATAATCCTCCATGATATGCTGCTGATTTAATCCTTTTTTTTGTTAAATAATCAGAAATTTGATGAGTTTTCCTTCTGGAGTTTGTAAATACTATTGTTTGACCTGGAAATCCTTTTGAAGATTTATTATTATATTCTCTTAAAATTAGCTTTCTAATTAGGTTTCTTTTTTCTATATCACTTCTTACATAAATAAGATGTCTTTTAAGTGGAACAGGGCGTTGGTCATATTCTACCAAATCCATATTAAATTCACTTGCTAGTTGTTTTGGGTTTTTAATAGTAGCAGATAAACCTATAATTTGAGATTTAGGGTAAATATTTTCTATTCTTTTTATCATCCCATTTAATCTTATTCCCCTTTCTTCATCATCTAAAGTGTGAATTTCATCGATCAATACAGTTCCTAACTCTTTTAAAGTTGATGATTTTCCAGAGCGAAGTAAAAAGTCTATTCCTTCATAGGTTCCAACGATAATATCTGCATCATTTACTTTTGATTTTGGAAGCTTAATTTCTTCTTTTGCTTTTACTCGATTCATTCCAACTTTTATTGAAACTTTAAGTCCAAGAGGCTCATATTTCTTTTTAAAATCTCGATATTTCTGATTAGCTAATGCAACAAGAGGTGTTAAGAATATAAATTTTTTACCATTCATTGCTTTTGGAATTCCAGCTAATTCTCCTACAAGTGTTTTTCCACTTGCTGTAGCTGAAACAACAAGCAAGTTTTTATCCTTCATTAACCCATTTTTTATAGCTAAATATTGTATTGGTAATAGATAATTGTTATTATTCTCATCCAATATTTTTTTAAACTTTTTTGGAATTTTAAGTCTAAATATGGGTATTTTTGGAATTTTTGTTTTTTTAACCTTGATTTCATCAAATAAGGTTAAATTAGGATTTGATAAAGGATCGAATTTATGGTCTATTATTTTTAAAACTTCATTTAAGCTTCCAGTTTTATTTAGAATCTTTTTGAAGTTTTTATAAGATTTTTTATCATATCCTTGTAACTTTAACTCTCTTTTTATAGTATCTTCTGCACAAACTTTACAAATCAATTGATTATGATAATCATAACTAAATTTACTGTTTATTATGGTTATGTTTCCTTCATATGTGCAGTGTGAACATATTTTTGTAAAACGAGTTTTTATGCCATGGGATTTAAGGAAATTTTCTATCTCTTCATCTTTTGATGCTAGAAATACTACTTGTGTTTTAAGTAATTTCATAGCTTCTCCTGGAGGAAGTAATTTATCTTCATCATTAGGATATTTAGCTATAAACTTGTTTATTGATAATCCTTTGGAAGTTTCTTTAAATTTAAGTGTTCCTATAAATTCAGGAGTTCTTTTTGTGTTTAATGCTCCTTTAGGACTTCCAATTGGGTATATTTCCCATGATTTTTTTGCTTTTTTGAGAATTATCATTAAGTGTATCTTTTATTTTGAGATTATATATAATTAATCAAACTATTTTATAATTAGTAATATTATTTCTAAATTTTTAAAATAATGTTTTAATAAAATAATGGTTTAATTTATAGTTTTAATTTGATATAATTTTAGAAAGAATATTACTAATTTTTATTAGAATTAGTTATTTTATAATAAAATGTTATTTTTTAATATTTAATTTTTTAATAGGTAAAAATAAAAAGTAGATGAAAAATTCTTTTTATTAATAATATTAATAAAATATTAATCTTAATACTAATAATAAGAACTAAATAAGTTTTAATTTTTTAAATTAGTTTTAATTAATTTTATTAGTTTTATTAATTATTAATTTTTATTATTATCAACAGAATTTTTCTCATGTATATTAATAATATTAATAATAATTGCTGTAATTACAGAAACTATTAATAATATTATAATGTTTGTATAGATAGGCTCCAAAACTTTATTCAGCTCCATTTAGCTTTTATATTTGTCAAAATATTAATTTCAAATTTTTCATTTTTGTTTTTCATTTTTTAAACAGCTTCTCTACCATTCTCACCAGTTCTTATTCTTACAACTTCTTCTACAGGTGAAACAAATATTTTACCATCACCTATTTCACCAGTTCGAGCTGATTCTTGAATTGTTTTTAAAACTTCTTCTAGGTCTTCTTTTTTTATTACAAGTTCAATTCGTGTTTTTGGTATTAAATCTATGCAATAATTTGAGCCCCTATAACTTTCTTTGATTCCGAGCTGTTTTCCACGACCTTTAACTTCATTTACAGTCATACCTTCACAGCCAGCAGAAACAAGAGCACTTTTAACATCTTCTAGCTTTTCTTGTCTAATTATAGCTATAACTCTTTTCATATTTTATCCTCTTAATATCATTTTATATACCTTTACTTAGCCTTTGATTTACTTAACTTTACTTAGACTTTGGTTTACTTATAATTATCACTTAACTATCTTTTAATCATCAATTAAGCAAAATCTATTACTTAATTTACCATTGTGTTATAACATATACCCAGATTCTTCATGAAGGTTTGTATCTAATCCTTCAACTTCATCTTTTTCTTTTACTCTTAATCCTATGGTTAGATCAATAATTTTTGCAATTATGATAGTTACTACAAAGGCATAAGCTATGGTTGCTATGACTGCAATTATCTGGATAGATATTTGTCCGGGGTTACCATATAATAATCCTGCTGCTTCATTAATAAACGGTGCAGCAAATATTCCAGTAGCTATTGCTCCCCAAATACCAGACATTCCGTGAATTCCGAATACATCTAATGCATCGTCATATCCTAAACGTGGTTTGAGGTATGTGATTGCGAAATATGAAGCAATTGAAGCTCCAATACCAATAACTATAGCTCCACTTACATCTACAAATCCTGCTGCTGGGGTAATAGCAACAAGACCGGCTATTGCACCAGATATTGCACCAAGTACAGTTGGTTTTCCTTCTTTAATTGTATCAATACATACCCATGTAACCAGTGCAACTGCAGCTGCTATATTACTTACGAGTAATGCTGATGCTGCAAGTCCTCCTGCAGTTAAAGCAGATCCTCCATTGAATCCCATCCAACCGAACCAAAGGAATGCTGCACCAAGAACTGAGTATCCTAAGTTATGAGGTAATAATGTTTTGCTTTTTCTACTTTTAAGTATTAATACCAGAGCTAATGCAGAGATACCTGATGATATATGAACTACGGTTCCACCTGCAAAATCAAGTGCTCCCATTTGCATTAACCATCCTCCACCCCATACCCAGTGGGCAATTGGGATGTATACAGCACTAATCCATACAACAATGAATGCTATCCATGCAGAGAATTTCATTCTTCCAATTACAGCTCCTGAAATAAGTGCAGCTGTAAGTCCTGCAAAGGTTAATTGGAATGCAACAAACAGTATTGAAGGAATTGATCCATTTACATCATTTATACCAATTCCACTCATCAGTAAGTTTGCTGGATATCCTATCAATCCATTAATATCTGCACCAAATGCAAATTGGTAACCATAGATTACCCATATTATACTTACAATTGCAAATGCAATCAGAGTTAAAAACATTGTATTTAAAACATTTTTCTTCTTTGCTAATCCACCATAAAAAAAGGCAATACCTGGAATACTCATTAAAAGTACTAAAACTGTGGAAATAAGTATCCAAGCAGTATCTCCTGTGTTCAATATATCTACCATATTATCTATTTCTCTTTATCTATTTATTTTATTATTTTTAGGTTATTTTTAGGTATTAAATACCTTATTAAGTAAATACCTTATTAAATTTATTTTTAAATTTATTTTTTTTTATAGTGAAAGTTAATCATGAAGCTATGAGAAAAGAGATAATTTAATTTTATTAAATTTAATGTGAGATTTTATTAGGGTCTTAAAATATAATTTATTGATTTTTCTCTATTTTTATCTAGAAAACAATGAGGAATGATTTTATTAGTTTCTTTATTAAAAATATTTAATTTAGTTTTTTAATATTCACTTAATCTCAATATTCATTTTGATTCTAAATATTCATTTAATTCTCAATATTCATTTTGATTCTCAATATTTATCATAATTTAATAAAATTTTATCTCTTTTTCATATACTTTCACTATAGGAAATAGGAAACCCTTTTCCTATATAATTAAATTGAATCTTTTTGTATATAAATTTTTTGGTGTTTTGCCTATAAGTTATTTAAAAATAAGTATAATTGTTATAATGATTTTATGATAAATTTTTAATAATAATTAAAATTTTTAGATATTATATAAAAATAATAAGGCTTTATTAAATATTTTAATAATTTTTGTTAAATTTTGATATAATTATACTAAATTTAAGAAAATTTATTAAAATTTATTTTAAAATTACTATTTTTTTATTTTATTTAAGATTATTTTGAATTTTTTGAAAATCAGTATATTAAATTTATTAATAGTATTTATATTATTATTATTATTATTATTTGATTAATTAACTTTTTTAATAATATTATATTAGATTAATTAAATTAATTAATAATATTATAATTTTATAGTATTTACGATTTAATTTTAGATTTAAGGTTTAATGTAATAAATATAAATATTAATAAGAATAAAATTAAAGATAATAGTTAAATATTATATAAATAAAATTAGTATATTTTAATATTATTAAATTAGTAATATATATCAAAATTTAACAAAAAAAATACATCTTAACAATATACATCTTATGTAATGGTGATAAATTGACTCCAATTAAAAAAGGAAATTTTATGGTTATATTCTTAATAGCTCTTTTAGCATTTGGTTTAAGTACTGTTGCAGCATCATTTACTAATGGTGATTTGGTTTTAGGAATGTTAAATATTACTAAAAATAATGAGAGTAATGAATTAATAGCAGTAGCTGATGGAGATTTCACAGCATTAACAGCAAATCAAGTAATTATTCAAGTTAATAATAGTACTAATATTACTAATAAAACTAATAGTACAAATAATACAAATAATACAAATGTTACTAATATAACAAATGTAACTAATTTTTCTTTAGATTAGTAGTAATATTATGATTTATTATTATGATTTATTTGATTTAATGGTATTATATATTATATTTATATTATATTTATAGTATATAGTATATTTATAATATATTGGATATTAATTATGTCATATATTCATTATATTCAATTTATTGTATTAATATACTTTGACTTATTTAATTAAACTAATTTATTTTGATGAGATGATAAGATGGTTGATAAAAATGAAATCGGGGCTAAAATAAAGAATTTAAGAGAGTCTCAAGAAATTAAAAAAGAAGAATTATCTAAAGAAACTAATGTAAGCCTAGATCTTATAAACAGCATAGAAAATGGAGATGTTGTACCTTCTTTAACTCCAATTACTAAGATTGCTAAAGCTTTAGGAGTTCGTTTAGGAACATTCCTTGATGATGCTCCTCAAAATGGTCCATTAATTGTTAAAAATGGTGAAACTAATAGTGTTGTTTATTTTTCTGGTGAAGAAAATCAGACTGATGTAAGTGCTTTAGAATTTCATTCTTTAGGTGCAGGTAAAAATGATAGATATATGGAGCCATTTATTATAGATGTTCATACAGAAGATGGAGAATTTAATTTATCTTCCCATGAAGGTGAAGAGTTTATCTATGTTCTTGAAGGAGAAATCGAAGTTAAATATGGTCAAGATTCTTTTATTGTATCTAAAGGTGATAGTATTTACTATGATTCAATAATTCCTCATCATTTACATTCTTATAATGGTGAAGTCTCTAAGATTTTAGCTGTTGTTTATTCTCCTTTTTAATTATAATTAATTATAATAAATATACTAATTAATATACTAATTAATTACTAATTAATGTATTAATTAATGTACTAATTATGTATTAATTAATATATAATAGTTAATATACTAATTAATATTAATTAATGTACCTAAGTATAAGTATAATTACTAAGTAATTAAACATAATAATCTTATTTAATATGATTTTAATATAATTTTAATATGATTATGATATTTTTAATAATCATGATATTTTTAATGAATTTACCCTATATTTTAGATATAGAAGCTGACATATGGCAACTGATAAATATGGTAATAATAAAATAACTTACAATAACTAGTGATAATAATGTTTAAAGATTGTGTAACACCTAGATTTGGCAATATAGATGGATTAAAGCATGTTAATAATACTGTTGTAGCTGACTGGTTTGAAATTGGAAGAAATGGCATTTTTAGATATTTTACTCCTGATTTGGATCTTAGTTATGAGAAATGGAAATTAATAATGGTTCGTACTGAATTTGATTTTGTTTCTCAAATGTATTTTGGAGAAGATGTTGAAATTAGAACTTATGTTTTAAAAATTGGAAACTCTTCATTTACTACAGGACATGAGGCTTGGCAAAATGGTGAACTTAAATCTAAAGGTAAAGCAGTTATTGTTCATTATGATTTTATTGAGAAGAAATCTGTACCTATTCCTAATGAAATTAAAGGAAAATTAAGAAATCATTTAATTGATGAAACAGAAATTGGAAAACCTTGATATAATAATACTTTGAATAATACTTTGAGAATAATTAAATTAATTTAATAATAAAAATTAAACTAAACAAAAAAACTGTGTGATTTTATGGTATTTTCTGAAGAAACTATAGGGGGATTCTTTGAGAAACAGGTTGAAGCTCAAGGAGATCGTGAATTTTTAGTTTATCCTGATAGGGATTTAAAATTCACATACAAAGAATTTAATGAAAGAGTTGATATGTTAGCTAAAGGCCTACTTTCAATTGGTATTGAAAAAGGTGATCATGTTGGTATTTGGGCTAAAAATGTCCCTGATTGGCTAACTTTTCTCTTTGCAACAGCTAAAATTGGAGCAGTTCTTGTAACTGTTAATACTGCTTATAAAAGCCATGAATTGGATTATATATTGAAACAATCTGATATGAAAGCTTTAGCTATAATCGATGGTTTTCGTGATATTAATTACATTAAAACTGTATATGATCTAGTTCCTGAACTAAAAAAACACCCTAGAGGTAGATTAAATTCTTCTGAATACCCTCATTTGAAGTCTGTTATATATGTTGGTCAAGAAAAGCATAGGGGAATGTATAACACTAATGAGTTAATGCTTCTTGGTAAACATCAAAGTGATGATGAGTTAAATAAAGTTAAAGCTACTCTTGACAATAATGAGGTTATTAATATGCAATATACCTCTGGAACAACTGGCTTTCCTAAAGGTGTAATGTTAACTCATAGGAATATTTTAAATAATGGTCATGGTATTGGACATAGAATGAAATTCACTGAAGAAGATCGTTTATGCATACCTGTTCCACTTTTCCACTGTTTTGGTATTGTTTTAGGTGTTTTAGCTATTTTGACTCATGGAGGGACTATGGTCATGGTTGAACTTTTTGATCCTCTTTTAGTTTTATCTGCTATTCAAAAAGAAAAGTGTACTGCTGTTCATGGTGTTCCAACAATGTTTATTGCAGAGTTAACTCATCCAATGTTTGATATGTTTGATATGTCTAGTCTTAGGACGGGTATTATGGCAGGTTCAACTTGTCCAATTGAAACTATGAAAGAAGTTATGGATAAAATGAATATGACTGAAATAACTAGTGTTTATGGTTTAACTGAATCTTCTCCTGGAATGACACAATCAAGTGCTGATGATTCTATAGAAAGAAAGGCAAATACTGTTGGTGTAGCTTTTGATGATGTTGAAGTCAGAATAATTGATCCTGATACAAATATCGAATTAAAACCTGGTGAAACTGGTGAAATTTGTTGTAGGGGTTATAATGTAATGAAAGGCTATTATAAAATGCCTGATAAAACAAAAGAAGTTATTGATGATGATGGATGGTTACACAGTGGAGATTTAGCTACTGTTGATGAAGAAGGATATTATTCTATTGTAGGTCGTAAGAAAGACATGATTATTAGAGGTGGGGAAAATATATATCCTCGTGAGGTTGAAGAGTTTTTATATACAATAGATGGTGTTCAAGATGCTCAAGTTGCTGGGATAGCTGATGAAAAGTATGGGGAAATTGTTGGTGCATTTGTTATTAAAGAAGAAGGATCTTGTCTTGAAGAAGAAGATATTCGTGATTATGCTTTAGATAATATAGCTAGATATAAAGTTCCTAAACATGTTTTCTTTGTTAATGAATTTCCTTTAACTGCTAGTGGTAAAGTTCAAAAGTTTAAACTTAGTGAACTTGGATTAAAACTTGTTAAAGAAAAAGAAAAAGAAATGAGTTTGTAATTATATAAATAATTTTAGAATTTATTTATTTTAAGATAGACATTTTTAAGATAAGTATTTTTTTAAGATAGCTATTTATTTTAGAAATATACTTATTTTAATATCTATTTATTTTAGGTATCTATTTATACTATTATCAATACATATAGTTGTATTTATATATATTTATGTTATAAGTTACAAAATTTATTTTAATAATTTTTATAGGTGATTTTATGGATGAAAATAAGCTTACCTTGGTTATAGTTGTTGCTATTGCAGTAATTGTAATTGCAGGTATAGGTGTGATTATGTTCATAAGTGGTGGTTTTAATACAGCAAATACTTTAAATCAAACTAATAATACTACAGCTTTGGATACTAATAATTCTACTAATAATACTACTTCTCAAGTTTCAACACAAAGTTATAGTTCTAATGATTATAGTGGTAGTAGTGGAAGCTCACAATCAGATTCACAAAATGAACAAACTCCTAATGAAGAACCTTTACCTCCTGATTCAGATTCAGTTTCAGATTCAGGTTCTGGCTCTGATAATGGTGGAAGTTCTAGACAAGAATCTACTGGATAGATTCTATTATTAGTGATTTTTTATTTTTAATTATTCTTTATTTTAATTCTTTTTTTAATTCTTTTTTAATTCTTTTTTTAATTGTTATTTTTATTTTTTATTATTTTTTTAATTTCTAAAATGATTTTATTTTTTATTAATTTATTAAGATTAATTTAATTTATTAAGATATTCAGTTTTTAGATAATTTATTTTTCCCTTTTGTTTAATTTTTTCTTGAAAATATTTAATATTATCATTCGTTTTAAGAGCTATTTTAAAATTTACTTTTTCTTTAAACTCTTTATTTAATATATTTATATTACTAGATCTAATTTCATTTTCAATAGATTTTATATTAGAATATTCAAATAATATTTCGTATATATTATATTTTTCCATTTCAATGATTTTTGAACTTTTTATAGCTTCTAAAACAGATTTTCCATAAGCTCTAACTAATCCTCCTGCTCCAAGCTTCACACCTCCAAAATATCTTGTTACAATAGCTACAATATTGGTTAATTCGTTTTTTTTTAATATGTTTAGCATGGGTTTTCCAGCTGTTCCTCCTGGTTCTCCATCATCATCATACCCCTCATCATCAGTAACTATATATGCAGAACAATTGTGTGTTGCATCTTTATATTTTTCAGATATACAGTTTATAATTTCTTTTGCTTCTTTTGAATCTTTTGCAGGAAAAATTCTACATATAAATTGTGATCTTTTTATTTCTAATGTTATTTTGTAATTTTTATCAATTGTTCTCATTTTTATCAATTATTCTAATTTTTATCAATTGTTCTCATTTTTATCAATTATTCTAATTTTTATCAGTTTTCGTTTTTATTGTTTCAGCCAAATAATAATCTAAAAAATATTTATTAATTTACTTATAAATTTAAATGTCTATAAAATTTATAGATTAAATTATTATTAAAATATATTATTAATAATTAAACTATTATTATAATAAATTATTATTGTTAAGTTTATTATTATTTTTAAGTTGATTTAAGGGATAGTTATAAATAAAATAATATTGAATATAATTATATAATGATTTAATTTATAAGTATCATTGATTTAATATATTAATTATTTAATTAACATATATTTTATTATATTCAATTTAATACTTTTAAAATACAATTTAATACTTCTAAAATAAATTTATTTTAATAACATTATTTTAAAATAATTTGATTTTAAAATCAAGTTATTTTTGTTCAAGTGATATTATGAGTCAAAGTAGGCTAGCTAATATAGTTGTTATATTTATAGTAGCATTTGTTGCCTTTGGAGTTAGTTCTGTTGTAGGGTTTTCTACTGGAGAATTTTTTGGAATAGATTTTTCTAGTTTGGATAATAATTCAGGAGATACAAATTCTTCTAATCCTTTTAGTTTTGATCTTGCAAACAATTCAAATCAGGATTCAGGTTTATCTAATAATTATCAAGCTACTAATGAAGAAAAAAATTCTGATTCTAGCTCTAATAATGATAATAGTTCTAATAATAATCAAAACAATAATAATAATCAAAATAACAATCAAGACAATAATGATGATAATAATGAAAATGGGGAATCTAACACAGACCAAAAAGGTACATGATAAATCCCAACTTTTTTCAATATTAATAAATTATTTATTGTATTAATAATTTTATTTATAATATTAATACTTTTATTTTTATTAGTACTCTTATTTTTTAGTAATGCTCTTATTTTTATTAGTACTCTTATTTTTAGTAGTCTAATAATTTTTCTACATCAAGTAAAACTGAGTTCACTGCTAAGTTTAGTATCTGTTTTCCATAAGATACATCAAGATAAACTCCATTATCTTCTATTTCTCTGGCACCTTCTTCAATTCCAGGATCTTTTTTTCTAGCCTCTTTAAATTCGCTTAATCCAACTTCACCAAATACTTTAATATTGGATTGATTATGTAATTCATCTTCATTAAGAATTCCAAGAACTTTCCCCATGGATATTTCTCCAGAACCTCCATGAGGACCTTCATTTTCAATTACAGTATTGTTAATAATTACAATATCTAATGGAATTTCTGCTTCAATTTTATCTAAACATTGGAATAATGGGATATTTCCACCATGGGCATTAACAATAATTACTTTTTCAATATTTAAGTATTTTTTAGCCGATTTTAAGGTTTTTATTATATTTTCAGCTAACTCATTAAGAGTATAATGTATTCCATGATTTATTTCTTCGATTTCATGTGCAGGATAAATTATTCCTAAAAATTTAGCTCCGCTTTCTAAAGAAGCTTGAAAAGCTATATATGCAGCTATTTTAGCATCAGTGTCAATAGGTAATGCAGGTCCGTGATTTTCTAAATGTGAGCCTAGTGCTATTATTCCAATTTTATGAACATCTTTATTAAAAATATTTCCAGCACCATATCTTAATTCTACCATTTTTATCACTTTTAAAAACATCTTTTAAAAACTATATTTTAAGATTTAAAAATTATATTTTAAAATTTAAAAAATCATATTTATATCTCAAGATTTCAAAATTATATCTCAAGATTTAAAAATTATATCTAAAGATTTCAAAATAATTATATTTTAAGATTTAAGAATTACTATATTTCAAGGTTTCAGAAAATTATATCTCAAGATTCCAAATATCATCACCAATATAATGAATATTTTGAATAGCTTTTCCAGAATCATTATTAACCATTTCTTCACCAGTAATTTCTGCAATACCTATGGCTAATGGTTTTTTATGTGTTTCTTCAACAATTATAACAACATCATTTTGTTTGATATTTTCATCTGTTTCTACTATTCCTGGACTCATTATATCAGCACCATTTGTCACAAATTTAATAGCTCCCATATCAACAACGACTTTTTTTCCTCCAATTTCATTTTCTAAAGCAGCTTTCAATGTTGGAAATGGTTTTTCATCAATAATTATTATGTATGGCTGTCCATCAATAAGAATAAAAGGATTTGGATCTACTTCTAAATACTCTACACTAGATTTATTTGGAATTATTGTAGAGTATTCTCCTAAATCTCTTTTCAATTCTTTCAATTTCTTTTTTTTCAGATGATGTCTTTGTTTTACTTTCAAAATAAACACCTTATTCTGTATTTAATTAATATAATAATTAATTTTTAATATTATTCTGTATATAACTAATAATTAATTATTTAATTAATATTTAATCAATTCTAATACTATATTCTGTATATAATCAATAATTAATTATTTAATCGATATTTAAGTAATTCTTAATAAAGTTACTATCTATGATTTATTTAATGATAAATTAATTAATAATCTTTTTTCTTTGCTTATTATTATATATATAATTAGTTTTTTATAGTATAGATATTTTTTGAATTTTTATTAGATTTTTAAAGACAATTTTATATTTTTTATTAAACAGCTAAGCTTATTATATAGGTTATTTATAAGTTTTTATATTATAAGTTATTTTGTCATTGCATTTAGATGTGGTATTTATATATGATTGAAATACATAGAAAACTTTATATAATCTTTTACAACTATATATATTAAGTTGATAAAGTATTAATTTAAAATTTATAATAATACGGGGGTTATTATGAAAATTAATGGCAAAACTTTAGTAGGTTTTGATAAATTCATTTTAATGGCTTTATATGTTGAAGGTCCATTAAGTTTAACTCAAGTTGATGATAAAACAATTATTTTTATTTCATCGATATGGTATCAACAATGGAATGAAAAAGATAAATCTTTTTTAAATTCGATAATTGATAGTGTAGAAAGAACAAGATATTTTTTTAAAAGAGATTCTGTAGATAGTAAAACTATAATAGAGGTTGAAGCTGGAGAAATGGGTTCTCTTAACAACCTTAATCGTTTGATTAATTTTGGTTTAGTTGAGAAGATAAATGATGAAACTTATAAATTAACTGAATTTGGTCAAAAAAAGGGTAAATATCTTGTTAATGCAATGAAAAAAAGAAGTAAAGAGATTGATAAATATTTACTTAATACTAATGCTGTTGCTCGAAATAATATTTTCATAGATTTCTTTTTAGCTATTTTAAAATTATCTACAGGTTTTATTAGTGGAAGTGTTGGTCTAATATCGGATGGTCTTGATGCAACAACTGATACTATTTCTGCATTTTTTGTTTGGCTTGGGATTAAGTTTCATCATGAGTTTCTAAGTACAATACTTGTTATATTTATGTTATTTATAGCTGGATTTAGTGCTGTTTATGAATCTATAACTCGGATAATTGAAATTTTAAATAATACTGTCGACCCAATTAATCAGGTACCTTTGGTTGTTATAGTTGAAGGTATTGCTATATTATCTGCTATTGGCTTATTTGTGTACCAACGTCATGTAGGAAGATCTTTTAATAATTTAACTATTATTTCTCAATCTGTTGATTCTAAAAATCATATTTTTATAGGTTCTGCTGTTATACTTGGAGCTGTTTTATCTTTATTTAATATCTTTTGGGTTGATGCAATTGTAGGTATTTTTATTGGATTTGGAATTTTAAGAGATGCTTTTGGTCTTTTAAAAGATGCTAAATCTTCTTATGATGGTGAAGAAACTGATTTTTCTAAATATAAAACTGTATTTGGTGATTATGTTAATATTAATCATTTAGAAACATTTAGGTTGTGGATTTTATTTTCAGTTCATAATAAGGATGCTAATACTCAAGAAGAATTAGTTAAATCTTTTAATGATACATTTAAAAATAATTATATTCCTGTTATATCAGAACTTGGTTTATTACCAAACAAAGATTTAGATTTTAATAGTAATTTTGATGAGATTATTATTCATTTGATAGATAATAATTGGTTAGAAAAAGATGGAGGTATTTATAAAATAACTGAATCTGGATTAAATCATTTGGATGTTATTTTAAATGATTTTAATAATTTTGATGTTAAATTTTCAGATTCTTTACTTCTTAAATTATCTAATGAAAACTAAATTTGTGATTATATAATATTTTTAAATTTTTAAATTTTTAATTTATTAAATTTTTAATTATTATATTTATTAAATTTTTAAATTATTATTAAAATTTTTATTTATTATATTTATCACTAATTTATTATTATTAATTTATTATATTTATTAATATATTTATTAATACATTTATTATATATTTATTACATTAATTATATTTATTTAAAAGAGGATTATATAGGAGTATATAAGATTAAATAGGATTATTATTGTAACTTATCTTTATCTTAATTTATAAAAAATTATATGAGTGAAATTATGAAAACTATTTTTGAGAAAACCGATGAAGGAGATTTTGTATCTACAGCTAGTGCTGAAGCTATTACAGATGGAATTTTTGCTGTTGCTATGACAATTTTAGTTTTAGCTATTCATGTTCCACTTAAAAATGAATTGATTTCAATGCTCCAATTGAATTCATACTTACAGGGTTTCACGATTGATTTATTTTTATTTATTCTTTGTTTTTTAATTTTAGGATCTATTTGGATTGAGATAAGATTTTTACTTCATAATTTAGAGAAGATGGATAAAATATTCATGTGGTTGACATTATTAATTTTAATGTTTGTTGTTTTAGTTCCTGTTACATATCCATTGATCAGTGATTTTGGAGCAGAATTTGCAATTTTTAGATATTTATTTCATATAAATTTATTATCGATTGGTATCTTATTGTTGTCTCAATATATTTATGCAGATAAAAAAGGATTTTTCAGTGATTTTGAAGATTATAATTATAAAAAGAGGACTGCACTTTTTTTCCCATTAATCGCATTCATAGCTTTGATTTTATCCTATTTTTTCCCATCTGGTAGTAGTATTATTTATTTTTTACTATTTATCGATAATTTTATAGTTAAAATTCCAGATTATATTAAATCTGATAAATAATAGGATATTAACTAATTAATTATTCTAAAAAGACTATATTTATATAATCAAAATCTTTATATATAACTTAACAACAAATAACAATTATATTAAATAATTAAGAATAAAAGAATTATCTATAAAGCTTTTTTAGAGATTGATATTTAATAGAATTAAAAATATTCAATTATATTCTATAAATATGGATACTATCAAAATTAGATGATTTTATAGCTATTTAATAGTTAAATTTAAATATAAATTAAATTATAATTAATATGGTATAATATTTAATAGGTGATTAACGTGAGCGGACAACAAGGTTATGTTCAAAGACCACTTGATGCATTAGGAAAAGCAACCAACTCTCCAGTTTTAATAAAACTAAAAGGAGATAGAGAATTCAGAGGAATACTAAAAAGTTTCGACTTACATATGAACTTAGTTCTTAATGATGCTGAAGAGCTAGAAAAAGGAGAAGTTACAAGAAGACTTGGAACTGTTCTTATTAGAGGAGATAATATAGTTTATATTTCACCTTAGTTTTTCGACTTAGTTTTTCGATTGCTATTTATAGCTATTTGTTATTTATAGCTATTATTAGTAAATATAATTATATAAGATCGTCTTTATATTATCACATTATTATACATGAACATTTATATACAACTTTAATCAAATTTTATAATGATAAAAAGTTTGTATAATTTTCATTGTTTATATAAGTATTTTATATTTTAGAATTATATTAGCTTGAGCTATATATATCTTACATTAGTAAGTTACTTTAATTATTCTAATAAATTTACTTAGTTTTAGCTTTAAGTTAATGACTTTACAGTTTTTCTATAGATAGTTAATTCTATCTTATTTTGATTATCAAGTATATCATTAAGCATATAATATAATCAGTGTAATTAATTGAGGTAAGGAGGAGATAATAATGAAAGGAACACCTTCAATGGGTAAAAAGAATAAAAAGACCCATATACGTTGTAGAAGATGTGGAAGAAATGCTTACCATGTCCGTAAAAAAGTTTGCGCTTCTTGTGGATTCGGAAAATCTAAAAGAATCAGAAGTTACAGCTGGCAAAATAAAAAATCAATAACTGGTCAAAGATTAAGATAATCTAGTTATTTTTAATTTATTTTTATTTATATTCTTTAATATCTATTTATTTTTAATTTATTTTTAATTTATTTTTCAATATATTTTTTAATTTATTTTTTATAATTATTCTTTTTTAATTATCCTTTTTTATAATGTTTTTTTGAGTTTTTTTTTTATATTGGTATTTTTATTCTTTGATTATTTTAAAAATCTTAATATTTTAATTTTTAATAAAAAACCTATTTATATTATAAAAAATAATATTTAAATAGGTATACTAATGATTTAAATAGTTATATTAATTATTTAAATAGCATACTATATAATTAAAAATATGGTCGATTAAATGGATTTTGATAATCAGGATAATATTAGTCATATAATCCAAACTATTAATAATGAAAATATTGAATCTAAAGATTATGATTCATCAGATATTAAGTCTAAAAATTCTGATTTTAAAGTTAATAATAAATTTTCTGATTTTAAGATAAATAACAATAAGTCTGATTTTGATTTTAATAATAAAAATTCTAATGATAATAGAAGTATTTCTCAAATTAACAATCAAAAAATTGATGAAAGTGATGATCAAAAACCAGTTGATGTTAGGATTATTGTAGATGGACCTGAAGATTCAGAATTCCTATCAAAAGCTATAAAAAATATAAACTTATTTGATGATTTTAATATTATTATTTCTTCTATTATTACCACACAGAATGTTGAAATAGCTAAAAATGCTGTTTTAGGTGCAGATATTATTCTTATAGCTACTCATTCTGATGAAAATGGAAAAAATTCATTTTCAAATTTTTACAATGCTTTAAAGAATGATTTTAATTATGTTGAATATTTAAGCTTTCCAAAAGCTAGGGATATTGAGATAACTGATATAAAAAATGTTGAAAATGAGATTAAAAATTCAATTATTAGAGCAGGGCTTGCTTCTATTTTTGATATAACTAATATTAATCAGGTTAGATCAGAACTTCTTAAGTTAGGCATTGAATTTGATAAGTCAAAAGATGAAAATGAAAAGGTATCCCTTGAAAATGATATGCTTGTTAAAGAGATTAATCAACTTAAAAATGAAAATTTTGAGTTAAATAATGAAATTAAAGATCTAAATGACCATATTGATGAAATTAAACTTGATTTCACTGATTTTAAATCTAGATATTCTAATATTCATACTAAAGATTTGTTAGAAGTTTTCCCAATTACAGAATTGTGGGTTGATGTTTTTAATGTTACTTTAACCGATGATGAAGTTGAAAAGGTGGTTATAGCTACTAATAAATTTAGTCCTGAAAATATAATTGTTGGTCAGGGATATATTGGAGCTATTTCTAAGGAAGATGCAATTGATTGGCTTAAAATTGTTAAAACTGCATTAATATTTGTTGAAAATGATAATGATGAACTTCAAAGAGAAATTATAAAATACTATAAAAAGAATAATGAGAACACTGGTTATAACCAGAATAATGTTAATTCAAATAACTTTGAAAATAGTCATGATAACAAGTATATTGATAAGTCTAATAATAAATATGATGATAATAACTATAATGAGAATAGAAATGGTAGTAATAACCATCATAATAAAGATAATAACTATGATGAGGATAAATACGAGGATAATATAAATAATGAGAATAGGTATGATGAAGTTCCTAGTGAAAATAGATATAAAGAAAGTAGCTATGATAAATATAAAAATAGTAATATAAAAGATAAAAATAATAATCAATATGATGTTGATGAGAGTGATGATGATGCTGATTATGATATAACTGATCAGTTTCAGAATTTTTGGGATTAATATTTTTATTTTTTATTTTTTATTTTTTCTTTATTTTCAATTTTGAGGTCGACTCACAATTATTTTTGTTCAATTAGTATATATACTAAAATGAATAATTTTTAAAAAATTTTATTATATAATATTTTGTTCAAAAATATTTCTAAATTTAGACTTTTGTTCATTGAATTTGTAATTATGAGTCATCCTCATTTTGACAGTTTTTTTTAAGTTTTCAGCTGGTTTTTAAGTTTCTATTTGCTTTTTAAGTTTGTATCTATTGTTTATTATATTAAAATTATTATATGTAAATGTGGAATATTGTATGAAAATGATAACTAAATTAAATAACTTTAATGAATAATCTTAAAAATATTTATATTAGAAAAATAAAAATAGTATATTATAATAATTTTTATACTATAATATTCTTTTATTAATTATATTTTATAATATTTTTATTAATTATATTTTATAATATTTTTATTAATTGATATTTTTTTATTATAGTATTTTTTATTATAATAATTTTGAATATATTTTATAGTATATTTTATAATTAATTTTTATTAATTGATATTTTTTATTAATTAATAATTTTCATTAATTTATTAGATAATAACTAGATAATTAATAATAGAATATTAGTTAAATAATTAATAGTTAAATAATTAATATTTAAATAATTAATAATTGAATAATCAGACAATTAAATAATCAGATAATTATTAAATAATCTACGGAGATTGTGATTTGAAAGATAAATGTGGTATTGTGGGTATCCACTCTAAAAATTCTTCTATAGATGTTTCATCTTCTATTTATTATGGTTTGCACGCTTTACAGCATAGAGGGCAAGAATCTGCTGGAATAGCGACTTTTAATAGTGATAATATTAATGAAGACACTTATGGTGATAAAAATGGTTTAAACCATCACTGTGGTATGGGTCTTTTGATTGATGCTTTTAAAGGTGACATTATTAATGAATTAAATGGTGAAGTTGGTATTGGTCATGTAAGATATTCTACTACTGGTCAATCAAAATTTGAAAATTCTCAACCATTTGTGACTACTTTTAATGATTTTAGTATTGCTATAGCTCATAATGGGGATATAATCAATTCTGGTAGACTAAGAAGAGAATTAATAGCTGAAGGCGTTGAGTTTACTTCAGATACTGATTCTGAAATCTTATGTCATCTTATTAAGAGGGAGTTTTTAAAAACTTCTGATATGATTGAAACCTTGGAAAATGTATCTAATATAATTATGGGTTCTTATTCTCTTGTTATTTTAGTTAATGGTGATCTTTATGCTGTTCGTGATCCAGCTGCTATGAAACCACTAGCTATTGCTGAAAAAGATGATACTTTCATTGTAGCTTCTGAAACTGTTGCTTTTGATGTTATTGGAGCTAAATTTATACGTGATTTTAAACCTGGGGAAATTATTTATTTTAAAGATAATAAGATTAATTCTCATATAATTTCTAAAGCTGATAAAACTAAAAATTCTCATTGTATGTTTGAATATGTTTATTTCGCAAGACCTGATAGTACTATCGATGGAAAGAATGTTTATCAAGTTAGACTCAATATTGGTCATGCATTGTTTGATAAATTTCCAATCGATGCTGATGTTGTAATGCCTGTTCCTGATTCTTCTATTCCTGCAGCTATTGGATATTCTAGAGCTTCTGGAATTCCTTATGGTGAAGGTCTTATTAAAAATAGATATGTTGGTAGAACTTTCATCATGCCTACTCAGGAAGAGAGAGAATTAGCTGTTAAGTTAAAGATGAATCCTTTGGTTTCTGAACTTAAAGGCAAAAAAATTGTTCTTGTTGATGATAGTATTGTTCGTGGAACTACTTCTGAATCTCTGATAGAGATTATAAGAGAAGCTGGTGCAAAAGAAATTCATTTAATGATCGGTTGCCCTCCTGTTATAGCTCCTTGTTATTATGGTGTAGCAATGGCATCTAAAGATGAGTTGATTGCAGCTAATAATTCTGTTGAGGAGATTAAGGAAAAACTCGGTGTTGATTCTTTAGGTTATATTTCTGTTGATGATCTTGTTGATTCAATTGGAATTCCGGCCGAGGAACTTTGCTTAGGTTGTATAAATGAGAATTATCCTACTGAAATTCCTAGTGATTTAGAAGTAGAGAGTTATTATAAATTTTAGATTTTATATTTATTTAATTGTTATTCTCATTTCAATTTCTATTTTTATTCTATTTTATTCTATTTTATGCATTTCTTGTTCAATTTATTGATCTTATTCATATTTTTATCTTTTATTTTTATATTACTATTTTTATTTTATTCTATTTTTATTTCTATTTATTTGAATTTTATTTTCATAATCTTTATTTTTATAATCCTTATTTTTATGATTTTTTATAATTTATTTTATTTTTATTAGATTTTTAAAGTTATTACTTTATTTTTGTAGTTATTATTTTATTTACAATTTATTATTGTAATTAAATTCTTATTTAATACAATTTTTTCTTTATAAAAACAATAGCTATTTATATAACTAAGTTATATATTTTATAATCAATATTAATGATAAATTCATTTGTATATTAAAACATATTATATTAAAACATACTATGTTAAAACACATATTATGTTAAAAAATAATATGTTAAAATATTTGTTAGGTAAAATATTTGTTATATTGATATATTAAACAGAAAAACCTTTTAAAAATAAAATGGAATAGTTGGTGGCAAAAATGCTTACATCTGTACAAAAAGAGATCCTTCAAACACTAATCAACTTGTATCAAACTTCCGATGGAAAATCTATAAAAGGTGAAGATATAGCTGAGGTTATGAATAGGAATCCTGGGACTATACGTAATCAAATGCAATCTTTAAGGAGTTTGAGTCTAGTTAAGGGAGTTCCTGGTCCTCGTGGAGGATATAAACCTACTATTGAAGCTTATCATACTTTAAATATTTCGGTGACTGACAATGAGTCTAATGTTCCAATGTTTAAGGAAGGAAATCCTGTTGAAGGAGTTTCAGTAGCTAAAATTGAATTTACTAGTATTCCAAATCCTGGGGAATGTGAAGCAGCTATAAAAGTTTTAGGTAGTATTAAAGATTTAAATCTAGGAGATACTGTTCGTATTGGTCCAACTCCTGTTAATAATTTGGGGATTATTGGAGAAATCGTTGGTAGGGATGATATGGATAATATACTTCTTTTAGATACAACTACTATTAGAAGTATTCCTAAAAAAGTTGTTAAAGAGATTGCATCATTAGATTTAGTCTTTTTAAATCCTGATGATACTATTAAAGAGGCATCTATGCTTCTATCTGAAAAAGTTATTGATGGAGCTCCTGTAATTGAAAATAATAATATTATTGGAATTTTAACTTTAAGTGATATTGTTTGGGCATTAGCTCAATCTAAAGAGTCTTTAACTGTTAAAGATATTATGCAAAAAGACGTTGTTACTATTAATCAAAATTTAAGGGTAGCTAATGCTGTTGAAACTATGTATAATAAAAATATTGGTAGGTTAATTTTGGTTGATGATGATGGAATTCCAGTTGGTATTGTTACAAAAACTGATGTTGTAAATTCAATTACTAACTTAGAAGATTTTCCATTGATTAAATTAAACAAGTAATTCAATTTTAATACTAAATCATTTTTAAATTAATAAATCATTTTTAAAATTATATTATTGAAAAATGGTATTATCTATTTTTTATAGGTAAACTATGGTATTCTCTATTTTTTTATAGGTAAACTTAATGATTTTTATAAGGTTTATCTACCAAAAAATTGATTTTTTATAAGATATTTTAATATTATGGTTATAAGTGGTTAAAATGGATATTAATAATGAAGTAATTAAAATTCTTCAAAATAATAATATAAAACCTATTTTATCAGGAGATCCAAGATTTCTTGCTACAATTAGAATTTATGAAGATGAAAACATTGAAAAGGTTTTAAATGAATTAAAAACTCTTTTTGGAAATTTTAAAAACTATTCAATAAATTCTTCTCATATTGATCCTTGTTGTTCTCCATCATTTGAAGAAATAAGATTTAAAATTACTTTATAATTAGATTATATTCATAGAATATTTATAACTATATATTTATAGAATAATCAAGATTAATTTTATAAGGTTATTATTTATAGTAGAAACAACTAATTAAAATTATGAAAATAGGAGTGAGTTTTCTCTCTTTAATATTATAATAAAATGGATTGATTAGTTTATGATGATTGGATTGATTTCAGATACCTTTATTCCAGATAAAGTAAGTAAATTGCCGTTAGAAGTGTTGAATATTTTTGAAGGTGTGGATCTTATTATTCATGCTGGGAATTTAGCTTCTATGGATGTTAAAAAAGATTTGGAAAAGATTGCTCCAGTTTTAGCTGTTCAAGGAGATAGGGACAGAGAATATGGTTTAGATCTTCCAAAAACTATTATAAGAACTGTTGAAGGGTTTAAAATTGGGGTTAATCATGGTGAAGTTCATCCAAAAGGAGATACACAGCAGTTATATTATTTAGCAAAAGAACTTGGTGTAGATGTTTTAATTAGTGGACATACTCATCAACCATTAATTGAAAGAATTGATAATATTCTTCTTTTAAACCCTGGAAGCCCTACAGCACCAATTTTTAGTATTCCTACTGTAATGATATTAAAATTTGAAAATAATGAATTAGATGTTGAAATGAAAAAAATCACATCAGAATAAGATGTTATAGAAAATTTCATTTTTTTTAATTATTTTTAATATTCCTTTAATTTTAATTTAAAGGTGGGGGGGGGGGGGTAGCTATTGTTTTTTTCTTTTTACTGTGTTTATTCATTCATATAAGTTATTTTTGTCTTATTTATCATTTTTTAGTTTTTAATTTTTTTATTCTTTTAATGGCATTTGGGTTGTTTTTTGTTTCTGAATAGGAAGTTTTTTATAGTAGTTTTTTTATATTATAAATTATTGTGGCGTAGTGAGTGTTCTCATTGTGCTGTATTTTTATATACTGAATCATGAGGTGAAAAACGAAAATGTTTACAATAAATAAATTTTTTAAGCCAATTATTTTTGTTATATGTGTTTTATTTATCTTTTTAGCTTTATCTAGTGTTAGTGCAGCTAATCATAATTTTACTACAGCTAATACTACTCAACAGTTTCAAAATGTTATTAATAATGATAATGATAATGAGTTATTGATTAGTTTTGATGATGGTACGTATAATGATTGGGGTCAGCTTAATATTAGTCGTAATGCTACTATTGTTGGTAAAAACCGTGGTGGTGCTAAATTCACAACATCTAGTGGTACTTTGTTTAATATTACTGCTACTAATGTAAAGATTATTAATTTAACTATTAGTGGCTATGCTACAGCTATAAAATCTAATTGTAGTGATTTGACTATTAGTGATAATGATATTACTACTTCTAATGTTAGTATTGGTTTAAATAGTAGTGGTGGTGCCAATCCTATAACAGGCGTTATTATTAAGAATAATATTATTAAATCCAGTATATCTACTGATTATCATGGTGCTGTTTCTTTATTCGGTAACACTTATATGTATGATATGTCTGTTTTTGATGTTTTATTTAGTGGTAATAATATAACTGATGGTTCTTCTGGTGTATACTTACGTTATAGTATGGCTGCTAATTTGATTTTTGAAAACAACAACATCACAGGAACAGACTATGGTGTTTTTATATTTAAAAGTGGAGGCGACAGCAACTACGCCAATATAACCTTTGCCAACAACAACATCAGAGCAACATCCGGCGATGGTGTTTATATGAGTGTATCCGGCAGCAACAACTCCAATATAACCTTTGCCAACAACAACATCACAGGAAGTTCCCGTGGTGTTTATCTGTCTACATCCGTCAGCAACAACTCCAATATAACCTTTGCCAACAACAACATCACATCACGTTCCTATTGTGTTTATCTGCCTATATCCAACATCAACTACGCCAATATAACCTTCGCCAACAACAACATAATCAGCATCGCCTCAGAATCAGCATTAAATAGTTTTTATCTGGATGCATCCAGCAACACCTGCAACTACATCAATATAACCTTTGCCAACAACAAAATCACAGGAAAATCAGGCTATGGTTTTCATCTGGATCTAAGATACAGCCACTACATCAATGTAACCGTTGCCAACAACAACATCACAGACACAGTAATAGAACGTGGTGTTTATTTGGTCTACGGCAGCATCTTCAATGTAACCGTTGCCAACAACAACATCACAGGAACAGCACATGGTGTTTATCTGTATTCATCCAGCAACAACTCCAATATAACCTTAGTCAACAACAACATCAGAGCAACATTCGGCCGTGGTGTTGATCTGGAGGCATACACCACCAACAACACCAATATAACCTTTGCCAACAACAATATTACTTGTGATAATTATGGTGTTTATGTTTCTTTCAGTAGTGGTAGTTTTAAGGATTTTAATTTCTTGAATAATACTATTAATGCTACTTATGGTGATGGTTTTTATTTCTATGGTGGTAATAATGTTAGTGTGACTGATCTTATTATTCGTGGTAATAATATCATTGCTCATGGTGCTGGTTTGAATTTTACTGATTTTTATCCTGATGCTCATGTTAATGCTACTGTTGAATATAATAGGATTATTGCTCCTGTGGGTGTGAATTTCACTAATATTAATGATAATAGTAGTTTTAATTTTAATTGGTGGGGTGTTAATAATATAACTGGTAAAATTTTGGGTGTTGATACTCTTAATCATTATATTTTGAATATTACTAATACATCTAGTTTAGATGATGTTCATTCTGGTGATAATGTTAGTTTTATGTTATTAGTTTTGAATACTACGCTTAATAATGATGGTGTTGAATTTTTACCTGATTTTGTTGTTAATGGAACTTTTAATGGTGATAAGTTTAATAGTAGTCGTGATGATGGTTTTGTTTATAATGCAACAGCTACAACTGGCACTCAAACTTTAGCTGCTACTTTAGATAATGTAAATGATAATGTAGTTTTTAATGACCCATTAGCTACTAATTCTACTATTATTGTTAATCCAGATCCTGTGAATATTGGCAACAATGTTACTATTTCTGGTGAGCTTGTTGGTTATATTGGTAATGGCTCTGATTCTTTGACTGTTAGTGTTGATGGTAATGTTTATGATGATGTTATTATTAATTCTACTGGTGGTTGGAGTCTTAATTACACAACTAATCATACAGGAACTATAACTGTTAATGTTACTTATGCTGGTAATGATAATTATACTGCTTTTATTAATAGTACTAGTTTTGAAGTTTTAAGGAATAGTACTAATTCTACTATTATTGTTAATCCAAATCCTGTGAGTATTGGTGAGAATGTTACTATTTCTGGTCAGTTGGATAATTTTACTGGTATAACTGGTTTTAATGTTACTATTGATGGTAATCTTTACACAGATATTTCTGTTAATGGTACTGGTGGTTGGAATCTTAATTACACAACTAACAAAACAGGTAATATAACAGTAATTGTTAGTTTCACTGGTAATGAGAATTATACTAGTTTTAGTAATAGTACTAGTTTTGAAGTTTTAAGGAATAGTACTAATTCTAGTATAGTTGTTGTTCCTTCTAGTGTTAATATTGGTGAGAATGTTACTATTTCTGGTCAGTTGGATAATTTTACTGGTATAACTGGTGTTAATGTTACTATTGATGGTAATCTTTACGTCGTGG